>NZ_JANKBI010000009.1:0-194370 GCF_024622195.1 Murimonas intestini | reverse complement strand
TGTGGTTTTGAAGGTACAAACTTGAGAACACGAGACATAATGGATGACATCGGTAGAGATACCGGTGTTTTTGTTTTACTGCCAAAGCTAAAAAGCTGACATAATGATTTTATAACTTTTAAATTTCTTTTTTGTATGAAAAATATTGACAATTTACAAGCATTATGGTATAAATAAAAGTGTTATAAATCCTATAGGGGATTGGTCAAATGGTATGACAGGAGTCTCCAAAACTCTTAGCGGGAGTTCGATTCTCTCATCCCCTGTAAAGAAAGAACCGGGAAACCTTTGTGGCTTCCCGGTTCTTTAGTATCCATATAATAAAATACGGAGGACAAAATGAAGAAATTATTCAATAACAGCAGAGTAAAATTGGCAGCCGCACTTACAGTGACAATTCTGGCAGGGTCTGTCTCTATGCAGGCAGATGCAGAAGATGTATCTGGAGAGAGCTGGGAATTGCTCTATGAGCAGGCTGTAAAGGATGCTATGACTATTGAGCCAGAGGAGATACTTCCTGTATTGGCGATAAATGAAGATGAAGATCAGATTCGCTGGAACGATGAAGGAAAAGTGCTCATGGTTACTCTGCACCGCTATCCTGACAGTTATCCTGCCGGGAATGAGATTACCATGGACTATGGTGATACCTGGGTGACAAGCCTGGCTGAAATGGAGGATTGGTTTACAGAAAACTATAGTGAGGGACAGGACGAAGAAGACTGGACGGCCAGATTTGAAATGCTTCTTGGAATGCCGGCAGATAAGGCCCATACTCATTTTACAGCAATGTGGGTGGATCCAGCTGACATGATCCGGCCTGCATATAACCCTGATGTGACTGATGATGAAGTATTAAGCAATTTTGAGGATCCTCAAAATACAGATAAAGAATATAAAGAGTGGTTTGACGGCAATATTATCTGGTCTTATTTTGACTCACAGTATCCGTGGACAAGACTGGGATATACATATGACTACGCTGACAATGGCACAGAATATGGACTCAGCGAGTTTATAGTGAACCAGGGGGCTTCAGTTGTTGTTGAGTTTACATACACTGTGGATGAGATGGTTGAATATCTCGAAGAAGCTAATTGACAAAAGCAGCCGCTTGTGGTATAAATATCTAGTGGCCGTTTTTAACGGGCACAAACAGATACAGGGGATTGGTCAAATGGTATGACAGGAGTCTCCAAAACTCTTAGCGGGAGTTCGATTCTCTCATCCCCTGTTTTAGCAGACAGCATAAACTGTAAATAAATGGTTTATGCTGTTTTTTTGTAACCTTTTTTGTTTTGGCGGTACTAAATATAGGAGGAGGCTGCTATGGAAGAATTTCAGGAGCTATATCTTAAATATAATGAGCGGATCTATCATTTTCTGCTGAAGTTTACAGGCTATGATCCTGAGCTTGCGGAGGAGCTTACTCAGGAAACATTTTTTCAGGTCTTTTTGTCTCTCAGTAAGTATAAAGGTGATTCCTCTGTCTATACCTGGATCTGTTCAATAGCTAAAAATGTATGCTGTAAATACTACAGAAAGAATCCTGTCTGTGTAGCACTGTCAACTCTGGATAGCAGTGGAAGAGAGCTTATAAATAATTCAGCAGGCATGATAGAGATTATAGAAAATAAGGAACTGTCCTCGGGTATAATTAAGGAAATCATGTCCTTAAAGAAAAAATATAAAGATGTTGTTGTCTACCGGCTGTTTTTTGAATTTTCTTTTCATGAGATTGCAGAGATTCTGGGTATGAAGGAAAGTTCAGTGAAGGTAATATACCACAGAGGGAAAGAACAGGTACGCAAAAAGCTGGAGGTTTTGTATGGCGGGATATACTGAAGGTCAGAATGTAGACGAGATCGCGGAAATGATGAGATATAAAAAGATTGCCGGAAAAATAAGAAAAAGGAGGGCAGCGGCAGTATGCCTTGGGGCGGCAGTGGTCTTTGGCGCAGTATTTTTGGCTAACAGTATCAGGCAGCCAGTAATCGTTGCAGGAGACTGTATGCGGTATACAATAGAAGATGGCAGTCAATGTACAGTGAACAGGCTGGCATATATTTTTGAGAAGCCTATGTATAATGATCTGATTATTTACAAAAGCGGTAAAGAGACTAAGATCTCGCGCATACTTGGATTACCGGGTGACAGGGTAGAGATAAAGGGAGGGAAGATTAGTATAAACGGAAGGCCTGTTGAGGAATACATACAAGTGCCGGGGGAGACAGAGCTTACATTTATTTTGGATGCAGAGCAGTATTATGTGCTGCCTGATGTCCCCGGGGATGTAAGTGAGGGGAGCTGCTGCATCCAGCTTGAACAGATAGTGGGAAGAGTATCAGCAGACCAAAAAGGAGGGGCAGTTGGAAAGTAGTATCATAGAATTAAAGAAAATAACAAAGATCTATAATCAAAATGTACTTTTGAAAGATATAGATCTGTCTATCAGAAAAGGGCAGTCCATATCTTTTATCGGGCATAATGGAATTGGAAAGAGTACACTTCTTAAGATAGTATCAGGTCTTGTCAGACCTGATGCGGGAAAAATCATATGCAGTAAGAAACTGCTGTTTCACTATATTCCTGAACATTTTCCTAAGATGAATATAAGTGCATTCCAGTATATCAGGCATATGGGGAGGATAGACGGAATAGGGCGGGAAGATCTGGAAAAAAGGAGCAGCGAACTCTTTAAAATGTTTTACATGGATGAGATGACAGATATACCAATGAAGCATCTGTCAAAAGGGACTCTCCAGAAGGTGGGAGTGATTCAGGCGCTGCTTACAGAACCTGATGTACTGCTTCTGGACGAGCCTTTGTCCGGCCAGGATACTGATTCTCAGAAGGTATTTATAGATACTATGAACATGCTGAGAAAAAATGGCTGCACTCTTTTCATGTCATGCCATGAAATGAATCTTGTTAACAGCATATCCGATACTGTGTATGAAATCAGAGACAAGCAGCTGCAGAAGACAGATATGTCAAATAATTATATCCGAGAGAATGATGTCCTGTTATTTCAGCCTCCGACCGGAAACGGCAGCCACATAATGGATATACCGGCAGGATTTACAGCAGAAGAAAAGGGGCCGTTTGTAGAGGTAACAGTTCCAGACGGGGAGAGCAGGGAACTAATACTTTTACTGCTCCATAAAGGATGGGAACTGAAGCAGCTGTACCATGAGGGGAAGATAATGTGAAACCAATAATAGAAATAATTAAATATGACTGCAGAGTTTATTTCAGGACCAGCAGGTTTGTTATGCCGCTGGCAGTGCTTATCGTATATCTCTATGGTATGTTCACGATAAAACCGGTAGGGGTAGTGGACAGTTATGCAATGTCGGTTGTAGCCGGATTCTTTGCCATGGTCTGGTTGGGAATGACTTATAATACTCTGGAAGATATGGTCTCAGAACAGATTTTGATACTGAGGATCAAGAGCGATACAAAATATTATATTTCAGATGTGATCTTTCTTACAGTAATCAGCCTGATCATCAGTGCATTGCTGGCAGTTTTTCCTGTGTATCAGGATCTGGTGAATGGGAAAGATCTGTTTTTAAGGCCTCTTGAGGCTATGGATGTAATAAGCGGGTTTGTTTTAATATTTGCTTCATCCTTTGCGGGAGGAGCGGCGGGATCACTGATGCATCAAAGGATCGTGAAGAACAGGAGGATCGCGGTTGTGGCAACAGCATTAATTGCGCTGATAGCCGTAACGAAAGGCGCCATAGGGGAGGAATTCGCGCTGTTTAGCATAGTGGCCTGGCTGTTTCCGCCAATATATGATGTAGTAAAGATTTTCACGAAAGAAGAATTTTTTGAAGTGTTTAAAGTATTGAGAGCGGCATTGATGCTGCTGGTCTATGGAGGCTGTGTCTATACTCTGAAGGTCTGGCTGTTAAAGAAAAAGCGGTTTTAATCTTTTTATTTCCGGTGATATCTGTTATACTTATTTTAGCGTCCGCAGGGGACGAACTATACGTAGACGTGTAAAAGGAACAAGGGAGACAGGGAAATGAGGAATAAGAATTTATTAAAGCAGTTAGGAAAAACCACGCTGGCAATCCTTCTTTCAGCCTGCATGGCCGCAGGTACTCCGGGGGTAGCCATGGCCGCTGAGAGCGGCGGTATGGAAACAGAAGGAACAACTGAAGGTACAGAAGCTACGCAGTCAGAATCAGAAACGTCAGGGCAGGAACTACAGACAGAAGGAGCAACAGAAGAATCAACAGAAAGCTGGACAGAAGATTTGACAGAAGAGCCGGAGAGCGATTTGCAGACAGAGGAAAATCTGAATGTAATGCCTTTAACGGAGATGGCACAGACAGAAAATGAAGCTGCGCCAGGTGATGCGGGCAGAAATGGATATAGCCTGCAGCAGTCCAGAAGTACGGAGACAGAAGACTGGGAGGCAGTAAATAAGGCGGGTACGATTATTGAAAATTCTGTAATCGAAGTGAAATGGGAAGATATCAGAAGCGGGAACAGTTATGATATAAGCAAGCTGGAGGCATCTGTCAAAGAAAAAATTAAAAATTTACCGGGAATGGCAGAGACAGGGGTAGTAATTGATGAAGTTAAGTATACTGATTATAGAGATATGGTGATGCCGGTAGTCGGTACTTTGGATAAACCTGAAGGAATAGACGGAAAGTTTAACGTAGATATTACTATTAAGGCTGGCACACAATTTTCCTATAAAATTAAAAATATTATAGCAAAAACAATTTCTTTTACGGATCCGAAAGATTATAAAGACTTGCAAGATGTAGAAAATCTTAAGCAGATAATTTTGAATGCTGATTTTGATATGATGCAGGAGGATGCTCTTTCTTATGATGCATTTTGGGTGAAATTAGCTGAAATAATAAATAATTTGCCAGGAGTGGCCGAAGCCGGATGGAAGTTTAATCGTGATGATTTTGATGATTCAGCAGAGATTTCATTGGCACATGAAGGAACACTGGAAAATCCGAAAGGAAAAGATGGTGATTTTCATCGTATTTCTCTATATATTAAGCGGGGGAAGGCTAATGCAATGGCGCCCATTTACGGAGATATAATTGCCACCCCATTTGAAAAAACACCTGATGGAAAAATATATAAGCAGCTGCAGGATGCAGTGTCTAAAATCAATTTCACCAGATTTGAATTAGGCCAGGGAAAAGCAGGCACTCAGGATCAGGCTGTTACTGAACTTTTCAGGATGGTAAATTCGCTGCCTGAGTTAGCAGGTCCGGGAATAAATCTTGATATGGGCAGCTTAGCGACAGCAATCAATTATAGTGCAGCAAAACAGGGAACGTCATCAAACCCTGAAGGGACTGACGGATACTTATGGTTCTGGGTAAAAGTTCCTCTGGGCAAATATGAGAATAATGCACTTATCAGTTCTGTGATCAGGGCAGAGAGATATGTAGAAGCAGAAAAACCAGATGAATCAGAAAAGCCGGAAGAATCAGAAAAACCAGTAGATTCCAAGGATAGAGAAGCTGTAGACAAGGTAAAAGAAATCTTAGATAATAAAATATTTACAATAGCCCAGAGTGCTGCACTGACAAAAGATGCAGCAGTTAACGAATTATTTGCCCAGTTAAATTCCCAGGAAGGTATGAACCAGACTGGAATAAAGCTTACTGCCGAAAATATTTATTCATGTCCTGATTTCAGGCTGGCTCAGGCTGGTACAGAAGCAAATCCTGAGGGGACTGATGGCGGTTGTAATATGACATTATATATTACGAAAGGACTTGCCAATACTACAGCGCAGATTACTATGATAATTACAGCCGAAAAGCTGAACGGACAGTGGAAAAGAAATACAAAAGGCTGGTGGTATGAATATAAGGGTGGTGCATACCCGAAGAGTACCTGGGCGCTGATTGAAGGAAAATACTATTATTTCGATGCCAACGGCTACATGAAGACCGGCTGGCAGCAGCTTGGAGGCAAGTGGTATTATTTAAAAAGCAGCGGCGAGATGGCTACTGGCTGGCAGAGGATAAAGGGAACATGGTACTACTTAAAGGACAGCGGAGAAATGGCAGTTGGCTGGCAGCAGGTGGGTAATGAATGGTATTATTTGAAATCCAGCGGGGCAATGGCTACTGGCTGGCAAAACTTAGGCGGCACATGGTATTATCTGAAGTCAAGCGGAGCGATGGCTACAGGCTGGGCAAAAGTTGGAGGAAAATGGTATTATCTGAAGTCAAATGGTGCCATGGCCACCGGCTGGCAGCAGGTGGGTGATGAATGGTATTATTTAAAATCAAGCGGAGTGATGGCCACCGGCTGGCAGCGGCTTGGAGGCAAGTGGTATTATTTGAAATCCAGCGGAGCCATGGCTGTAGGCTGGGCAAAAGTTGGAGGGAAATGGTATTATTTAAAAGAGAGCGGAGCGATGGCTACAGGCTGGCAGCAAGTTGCAGGAGAGTGGTATTATCTGGAACCAAGCGGAGCCATGGCCACAGGATGGAAACTGCTCAATAATAAATGGTATTATTTGAAATCCAGCGGAGCCATGGCTACAGGATGGGTTACCGTAAATGGGAAACAATATTATTTAAATGAAAATGGTGTATGGGTTAAGTAATTATGGATTAATTAGTCATAAGAAAGTTGCCGTGAAGTCTCAGACTGCGGCAGCTTTTTTCGGATTTTTATCTGTAACTGTTGAGCAGGTCTGTATATATACTGCACAGTTACCTTTTTTATGAAACTAAATAAGATTTAAAATATCATTTGCATATGTGCAAAATAAGTTACTATTCACAATAAAAAGGCGGGTCTCACAAGACCCGCCTTAAAAGTCGCCTGGACCACAAACATTTCTGAACGGTTCGAAAGCTACGCAATTTAAAGGAATATTTAACCTATTTTTTCCCATTACGCACACCTCCTTCCAAAGTACTAATCAATTATCTTGATTAATTTTTATAGTGTTATTATAAAACTTCGGAAGGAAAAAGTCAATACCCAGAATAAAATATTTAGATTTAAATAATAATCTGGCAATTCAAGTCTTTTTCAAGGAATGCTTTAATGTATGGAATATTCAGCGGCGTCAGCGGAAGTGTAAATGCTGAGTATCTGCATTTTTGATAATGTTGGCCGTCCAAATAAAAATCATATCCTTTGACACATTTTGGGTTGCAGTCATCAGGATTGATTAAACGTTTGCATACAGATGATTTTGCAATACCGGATTTCATCTTATCTGGGAGTGTATCCAGAAAATCAGAATACTGGGCAAGAAAACGCGGATATATCCGCAGTTTCACCCCGGTTTTTCGGCATATAAAAGTAGCAAGAGTCTTTTTCGGATCTTTGAGAATATAGGAGACAGTATAACCGCTTTTAGCCTCTTTTATATCGCAGATGCAGCCACTTTTTAAGAGATATACATTGATTTCAGAGGCAAAAAGTCTGCTTTCTTCATCAATACTTTCCAGAAATTCATTAAACTTGTGTTCACTCATCATTTTTCCTCATAATGCGCAGCAGGCCTGCAGGCTTGCTGCCCTGCCATATTACTGCGCTGAATCAGATTTTTTTGTTACTGGTATCCAGACTTCAAATTGTGCGTTGCCGGGATCTGGAGTCAGATAGACTTCAATATCAGGCCCGTTAGCATATTCATAACCTGAGGCGGGAAGCCACTCTGTGACGATACGCTGCTCCAGCTCCTGAATTGCCTGAGGGCAGACGCCGCTCCCTGGAAAAATGGCCCATGTGAAGGCAGGGACTACATACTCTTCCAGATTGTCAGAAACGGGTTTTGTACTTGAAGCAGCTAGATAATATCTCCACTGTTCCAAATCATCGCAGGCGCTGACTCCCAGAATTCCCATAGGCTGGCTGTCCATCATCTGGACAAGCAGGGGGATTGTGCCATCAACAGCGGCTTTTTGCCACATCTGAGGTACTACAGCAAAATTTTTTTCAATGTCCTGTTCAAGCGGCTGGCTGACGCCCACAATACGAAATGCTTCTTTTTTTTCAATTCTGTAATTCAATTCTTCCACTCCTTTTATTGTGATTTTAAAACTGAGGGGTGGATAAGACTTCATGGATACACCGCCTTTCTTTACAAGTGAGGGAGCTATCCCATGTACACTCTGAAAAGCGCGGTTGAAGGCTGTGGGGGATGAATACCCATATTTAAGGGCAATATCTATGACTTTGTCATCTGCGGCCTGTAAGTCAACTGCGGCCAGGGACATACGCCTGCGGCGTATATACTCTGAAAGAGGGACATTTGCCATGTATGCAAACATGCGCTGAAAATGATAAGAAGAGCAGCAGGCCACCTTTGCCAGCTGTTCATAATCAATTTCCTCAGTAATATGTTCCTCGATATAATTTATTGCTTTATTAAGACGTTCTATCCATTCCATTTTATCTGCTCCTTGTGATGTATTTTATCTTAACTTATATTCTCATTATCCACCTCTCTTTTTATGCACAAAAAAGAGAGATGAAAGACCAGAATAATAACCTGCACATTTTATTATAGAGCAACAAGAAGCATTGTACAACCTCTCCCAATATTTGGTCTTTTATCCGAAATATTATTAGTTTTTGTCAGATATAATATTTATAAAAAAATCTTGCATTTATAAGTACATGGTGATAATATATATGTGTACATCTTAATTCTATGTGTGATGTGACGTCACATATCTGAAATCTAAATTTTCCAATAAAATGAAACCAACTACATAGAAGAATATGTCAAGTGCCAGGCGGGACGTCTTATTTTTGTACCCGAAATTATCGCTTAGACGGTAAGATATGATAAGTAGCCTGTTCCCGCCATTAAATAATAACAAATTGAAGGAGTCATTATGCAAAAAAAGAAAAAATGGATAAAATTAATGATCGTTTTTTGTATGGCAGTTTTTTTCAGCATACTGTGGCTGCCGCCATGGATGGATGATACTGTTATAACAGCCGTCCGGGAGAAGAATATTTCACCGGAAGAAGCAGCTTCACAAGCGGAAAATTTTACCGGGGATAATAGTAATACTGCCGTAAGGAAGAAAATCCAGCCGGCAACAAAGAATATTCAGCAGAAGGAAGCTGAGCAGTCCCATACGGGGAAATTACTGCAGACAGTGGCGGAATCCATGGCAGATAATGTGCAGCAGCAGGATATTCTGTTTTTGACAGGAGAAATACTGGAGACGGAGATGAAGCTGTCCCAGGGAGGTACAGAAGGCCGAGTCCAGACAGAGACAGTCAGCCAGTCCCCGCCGGAGCAGGCAGATCAGCCTCATGGAGGTACAGAAGGCCAATCCCAGCCGGAGCAGGAAGACCATTCCCAGGGAGGTACAGAAGGCCAGCTCCAACAGGAGCAAGCAGACCATCCCCGGCCGGAACAAGAAAATCAGCCCCAGGAAGACACAGAAGGCCAGCCCCGGCCAGAGCCAGAGACACAAACCCAGCCGGGAGCAGAAAATCAGCCTCAGCCAGAATCAGCTGTGCAGGATCAGCCAGAGCAGGAAGAAGAGAATATTACTGAAGACAGCCAGACAGAAGCAGATCCTCAGGCCGATGAGAAGCCGGATCAGAATATGGAAGAAACGGAGCCTGAGACAAGTGATGAAGTAAAAGTCATTGGAGGCGGACTTGGAAAAGAGGAGGTAATTCCCGGAGGTTCATACACAAAGCGCAGTCTTATGAGGTCAAACGGCAGCATAGTGGTGCTGGATGGAGGAGATTATAGCAGCAGCGGTCTGAAACAGCACCTGAAATATATTAAAAGCGATGAGAGCGATCCTGACAGCGGAACGGGAAAGTGGCGGATGGTTTACTGTCTGGATGATACCTTGCCCACACCCAACGGAGAGATATCCTGGGATACTGCCGGGAGAATGAGAAAAGAGATCGTTTATTGTACAGCTTACGGTGTGCGTTATTGGGGAGAGGAGGCGGCATGGCCGGCTTACCGCACAGGTCTTGGATGGAAGGCAGATTATGTGGCTACCAGCTATGCTATCCATATTTTCAACGGAGAATACACACTGGAGGAAATAAAGGAGAAGGCAGAAGGAGGCATGTATACTGCAATTGAACGTATGGTTACTGCGGCCCGGAAGGACTCAAATTATTCGGAATTTGACAGTGCGGAAATGAGAGAATTTAAGCCGTCAGGACTTAGCTACAGCATAAATCCGGAGACACAGGGGGAGTGGACGCCCTGTGTGGAAAATGGAACAGAAGGCTACCGTACAAAGCAGCTGTATATCCCAACTACAGGTGAAGCAAGAAATGTCAGCAGTGTGAATATAGAATTTGCAGGAGAATCACATGGGGCAAGTATCGTCAAGGCTGCCAATGACAGCCTGCAGGTAGGGGCAGATTCAAATGCTGCTGCATTTTACTTATTTATGCCCAAAGATGCATATCTCCGGGAGGCAGCGAGCGGAGGATGCACCATAAATGTGCAGGTTAGCGGAAAGCAGGCAGTTTATTACAGTAACTGGGTGTATGATCCGCCTGTTGAAGGATTTCAGCGGGTAACATTTCTGGAAGCCAGTTATGGCGGGGCGCAGGTAATTGGTAATGCAGGAGCAGATATTCCTGTTTTATCAGGCAGGGTCCAGGTAAATAAAACTGACAGAGATACAGGGGGAGGTATTTCAGATGCTGAATTCATCTTGTATGAATGGAGCAATTCCAGGCAGGAATGGAAGCAGCACAGTGTTTTATCATACATAAACCAGAGCGGAAAATATATTTCGGATACACTTACCGGTACTGCGGATAATGCGGGCAGATTTAAGGTGGAGGAGTCTAAATCCGGAAGAGGCTATCTAAATGAGCATTGGAGCCAGGAATTTAATCTTTCAGACAGTGTTGAGGGATTTGTAAGCTTTAATGTGACAAATCAGCACTACAAAGGGAATCTGATAATATCAAAAAAGGACAGCAGGACAGGGGGAAGTCTTGAAGGGGCTGTATTTACACTATCGGAGTGGAATAACGGACAGGGAAAATTTGCAGAAATTGGAACACTCCTGTATGACGGAGAAAAGAAAGTATATACAGCAGAAGGGATACACTATAAGGCGTCTAACGGAGGACGGTTTAAAGTAGAAGAGACAGGTGCTCCCAGGGGGTATAAGAATGATCGATGGTCTGCAGAATTCTTCCTGGATCTGTCATCAGAAAATGCCTCCCAGGATTTTTCATATGAGGTGAAGAATGATATATATGAGGGAAGCATTTATATATCGAAAAAAGACAGTGAGACAGGCGGGCTGCTTCAGGGGGCTGTATTTACTGTGTATGAATGGAACAGCAGCTTTGGCAGATATGATGCTCTGGGAAGCCTGGAGTATGATCGGGACAGTGGGTATTATAAAAAAGAAGGAATTCTTTATAAAAGTTCAAATGAGGGTAAATTTAAAGTTGAAGAGACCAGCCCTCCAAAAGGATACGTAAAAAGCAGCTGGGCTGCAGAATTTTCTCTGGATCTGTCATCGGGAACATCTTCCCAGAAATTTTCCTACAATGTAAAAAATGAAGTGTATAAGGGCAGCATTGTCATAGAAAAAACAGACAGTGAGGACGGAACAGATTTGACTGGAGCGGAGTTTACCTTATACGAATGGAATAAAGAAAAAAACTCTTATGAGAAATATGGACTCCTTGAATATGACGCCGCTGCTAAGAGATATAAAAAGCTGGGGATGAGATGGACTGCGTCTAACGAAGGCAGATTTAAAGCAGTAGAGACAAAGGCTCCCAAGGGGTATGTAAATGGGGGATGGAATCAGGAATTTACTATTTCTGTCACGGGAAATACTGTCACCCAGACATTTTCCTATAAAGTGGAGAACGTCAGGCAGAAAGGAATTATCCGTTTACAGAAAAAGGATGGTGAATCTGATGGCGCTGCTCAGGGACAGGCTTCTTTAGAAGGGGCAATTTATCAAATATATAAAAAAGACAGCTACACGGCGGGCGATCATGAAGGTTCTGCATCCTATGCAGGAAAAATCATAACGGATAAAGTAGGACGCGGCAGTTCAGAGGAACTTGAGCTGGGAGACTATTACGTGATAGAAAAAACAGCATCGGAAGGCTTTCTTGTAGACGGACATGCATATACAGTACAGCTGAAAGAGCAGAATCAGAGTGAGAGGGTGTTTTATGCAGATCTGGGTGTAGCTGAACAGATAATAAGAGGTGATATTCTGATCTATAAATTCGGGGAGGCACAGGATCAGGAGCAGGAGATACAGAAGCCTCTGGAAGGCATAGAATTTAAAATCACTTCCCAGTCTACAGGCAGATCAGTGACGATCAGGACAGACAAGTGGGGAAAAGCAGAGACGAAGGGAACAGATGGAAAGGGTGCCCTGGTTTATGACACATATCTTATAGAAGAGATGAATACACCTGAGGGCTTTAAGGCCATTGAACCTTTTAAGGTAAAAGTGGAGGAAGAGAACAGGCTGTATACTTATGTTATTGAAAATAAAAGAATTCTGGGAGCTGTCCAGATTGTGAAAAAAGACATGGAATCTGGAAGGATCATCCCTGTTGCAGGGGCGGAATTCAAGATATTTGATTCCGAAGGAAAGCAGGTTGTAATGAAGCTGCATTATCCTAATGAACAGGTTCTGGATACATTTGTGACGGATGAGAACGGCCAGGTACTCCTTCCTGAAAAACTGACGGCCGGAAAATATACTCTGGCAGAGATCAATGCACCAGAAGGATATCTGCTGAACGGAGAGGAAATATCATTTCTTGTTGAAGAAGGAGGGCTGTATGAGAAGCCCATCACCGTTGCTTTCTTTGATATGCCGGCAAAGGGACGGATAGTGATAAACAAGACAGGGAAAAATACAGGTTTTCCCATCGAAGGAGTGACATTTAACATCTATGCAGCAGAGGATATCTTTACGCCGGACGGAACACTGAGACTTTCCAAAGGGATTTTGGCAGATACCATGATTACAGATGAGAAAGGACGTGCTTTTGGAAAAGAACTGTATCTGGGCACATATGAAATTGTGGAGACGCAGTCTGCGGAAGGCTATCTGCCCTGTGATGACCCCCATGAGGTGAAGCTGGAGTATACCGGACAGGAGATGGAAGTGACCCAGAGTAACGTACAGATTCAAAATGAGGAGATAGATGCCCGCGTAAAAATTGCCAAGCTTGCTGACAGGACAGAGGGAGCCAGTCTGAAGGATGGAAGATATGAGGGGAATAAAGAGGCCGGAACATATCAGGGTGCGGAGACTGTGAATTATACAATTACAATTACGAATTCAGGAAATATCAGTGTATCAGACCTGGAAATAGAAGATGAGCCAAGTGATGAGCTACTTCCTTATATAGAGGAGGAGAGTGCCGGATTTGCAGTCAGAAAAGGACAGGTTTTATATACAAAAGGAGGAGACAAGGTTGTGGTAAGACATGTGGAAAAAAATAAAATATCAATAGACAGGCTGGAGCCGGGGGACAGTGTGGAGGTCCACTTTGTCTTCAGGCTGAAGGATGAGACAGATAAACGGCAGGAGCTTGACAACCTTTCCAGAGTATTTGGAAAATATGATGATCACGGGGTGGAAAAGCAGGTTCCCGAGGATGAGGACGACTGGGATAATGACAAAATAAATCTGGATATACCTGAAACGGAACCAGAGACAGAGCCTGAAACTGAGACAGCGACGGAGACGGAAACGGAACCGGCAACAGAAACAGAGCAGGAGACGGAACCTATAACAGAGCCAGTGACAGAGCCAGAGCCGGAAACTGAAATGGAATCCGAACAAGAGCCGGAGACGGAACAGGAAACCAGACAGACAACAGAACAAGAGACAGAACCCAAGCCGGAGACAGAACCCGGGCCAGAGACAGAACCGGAGACTCAGCCCCTCACAGAGCCGCAGACAAGGCCGGAGCCGCAGGAGACAGAGACAAAGGTGCAGTCAACAGAATCAGAGACAGATCCCCCCGCAGCAGAGAGCGAGAAGGAGACGGAAAAGAAGGAGACAGAAATGCCGCCCGGAACGCCGCCAAAAACAGGAGGAACTATATCATCACCTGTAAAGACAAATGATTCTGCAGCAGGCCAGGCATTAAAAATGATATTTCTGCTTAGTATATCCTTAGCAGGCATCTGCTTTATTTTGTGGAGGAGACTGCAGAAGAAACGGGAAAGAAAACGCAGGAAACAGTAGACGCTATTAGCAGCAGCTATTATCTTATACAAAAAGAGGACTCCTCCAGATCAGGCAGATGGAGAAGTCCTCGCTGAGATAAGTTCAGGCCCTGTTCTTTTCGTAGATATAGTTCAGTCCCTTTAAAAGAAGGGCATCATCAAGAATGATTTCTGCCTCGCACAGGGGGACGATTGTTTTTGCAAGTCCTCCGGTGGCAACGACAGTGGCCTTCTGCCCCAGATCCTTCTGGATCCTTGAGACCATGCCGTCGATACAGGCGGCATTACCATGGACTATTCCGCTTTTCATACAGTCTATGGTGTTGGTGCCAATAAGCTTTTTGGGCGGTTCGAGGCTTATTTTAGGAAGCTGTGAAGTGCGCTGTGTAAGTGTATCCGAGGATACACGGATACCGGGCATTATCATGCCTCCTATGTAATTTTTATTTTTATCAACGATAGAGATCGTGGTGGCAGTACCCATATCGATAATGATAAGAGGTACAGGATATTCATGGATTCCGGCCACTGCATTGGCGACAAGGTCACTGCCTAACTGAGCAGGATTGTCCATCAGTATATTAAGTCCCGTCTTTACTCCGGGTCCGATGATCATTACTTTCTTACCGGTTATTTTAATGACAGAATCCCGGATAATGTTTGTAATAGGAGGGACAACAGATGAAATGATGGAACCGTTTAACTCTTCAGGATTAATATGGTAGAGTTCCAGAACATTTTTAAAGCTGATTGCATATTCCAGCTCTGTTTTTGTCGCGTCGGTAGACAGACGTTCAACGAAAAGCGTTTTTTCATTGCTGATACATCCTATTACTATATTAGTGTTTCCAATGTCAATTGCCAGAATCATATTATTTTCCTCCAGATTTATATACGGGCAGCAGATCAGTGCACAGCGTATTTTGTTTTTAATAATATACGGCCGATCAGCGCAGTGAGGACAGCGGCTACAATTGCTTCAGGTACGCCGTTGATTCCGATGATGGTAAGAATAAAAGAATAGACTGCACCGGAGGCCACATTGTTCGCAGATGCATATGCATCCTTAAAAAATATGAAGATGAGATTCATAACGAGCAGCGTATTTGTTAATGCTCCGGCCAGGCCGGCAGCTCCAAGTGCTGCAGTCATCTGAGACTTGCCGTCTTTCAATATTCTGCGGAGGCCGTGATATACATAGTATGGCACCACTCCTACTAAAATTCGCGGGATAAAACAGATGATTATGCTTCCTACTCCGCCATGTATTTCTCCCAATTCATAAAACGGTGAGAATACGAATGATGTTGCGGTAGGGTTTATAGTGTTGTTGATCAGACTTGTCAGGCCGAATATGAAACCAAGTACGGCTCCCTGTTTCGGTCCCAGCATGAGACAGCCTATGATGACAGGTATGTGGATAATCGTCGCCCTGGTAAAGCCCAGAGGGATATACCCCAAGAATGGTGTGAAGGCCAGGATGATGATCAGTGCTGCGAAAAGTGCAACCTGTACCATGCCCAGAGTCTTCGGTTTTTGGACACTTGCTTTTGCGTTATTCATTTTTTTCCTCCTTGTTATTATTCCCTTATGGGATACAATACAATTACGGGGCTAGTATAGCACAAAGTACTTCTCAAGACAAGATTTGTATGTTAAAATGTCCATAGTTTGAATAGTGTTATAAGAAAGGATGCGTAGAGATGTTACAAGGAAAAACGGTTATTCTGGGAGTGTCCGGGAGTATCGCCGCTTATAAGACAGCAAATCTTGCCAGCATGCTGGTGAAGTTAAAATGTGATGTTCATGTCATTATGACAAAAAACGCCACTAATTTTATACACCCTATTACATTTGAGACTCTTACCGGAAATAAATGTCTCGTTGACACCTTTGACAGGAATTTTCAGTACAGTGTAGAGCATGTGGCCCTGGCTAAGAGGGCCGATGTAGTTATGATAGCGCCTGCCACTGCAAATGTCATTGCAAAGCTGACATATGGGCTTGCAGATGATATGCTTACAACAACAGTGCTGGCATGTACGTGCAAGAAAATCGTAGCTCCTGCTATGAATACAAGGATGTACCAGAATAAGATCGTACAGGAAAATTTAAAGAAGCTGGCAAGCAATGATTTCGAGGTGATAGCTCCTGCTGTGGGAATGCTGGCCTGCAAAGATATCGGGGAGGGGAAACTGCCTGATGAAAAGCTTCTGCTGGAATATATATTAAAAGAGATATCATGTGAAAAGGACATGGAAGGGATGAAGGTCCTGGTAACGGCCGGGCCCACTATGGAGGCCGTAGATCCGGTGCGGTATATCACGAATCATTCGACAGGAAAAATGGGATATGCCATAGCAAGGGTATGCATGCTCAGGGGAGCAGACGTGACCCTTATCACAGGGCACACAACCATACCCAAGCCGTCATTTGTAAATATAATCGAGGTGACTAGCGCCAGGGAAATGTATGAGACTGTGAGGGAGCATTATGGGGACAAGCAGATCATTGTAAAGGCTGCTGCAGTGGCAGATTACAGACCTCAATCCATCAGTACTGAAAAAGTAAAAAAGACAGACGGCAATATGGTTCTGGAACTGGAAAAGACGGATGATATCCTGAAGTTTCTGGGAGAAAACAGAGTAAAAGGCCAGTTCCTCTGCGGATTTTCCATGGAGACCCAGAATATGCTTGAAAATTCAAGGGCCAAGCTTCGCAAAAAGAATCTGGATATGATAGTGGCAAATAATCTCAGGCAGGAAGGCGCTGGCTTTGGGACGGATACAAATATTGTGACGATCATAACAGAGAAAGAAGAGATCAGTCTGGACAAGATGAGCAAAGAAGAAGCGGCCGGGCGCATCATGGATGAGATCCTTCGTCTTATGCAGGAGGGAACATATGCAGGAGTATGAGGCAGTCTGGGAAATTTTTAATCAATGTGCAAACAATCAGATGAGGGATGTTTTTATCGATGAGGTAAAGACAGATGATCCGGAATTATTTATAAAAGACAAGTTTAAGGGCAGAGATGTAAGCTATGAGAAAACTGTTTTGGAAGACGGAACAGTTATATTTGATATACTTGCCTCGGGCCTTAAACAGAAATATACGTTTACAAGGATATAAAGGCTGCGGATGCATGCATATGCGTGTGTCCGCTTTGCCATATGCATAAGGAGATTAAAATGGACGAGATAATGAAGTGCTACAGGGAACAGAACGTGAGTGAAGCCCTGCTTCTTAAAATAGAGCGTTTCAGGGAAAAATACCCGGTGCCGGAAGGGCTCAGAGACAGACTGGTAAAGCCTGAGCTTCCATTCTATGGAAGAGAAATTCTGGAGATGGCGGCTACGGCTCTGCTGGAAGGCGAGAATATACTGCTTTCGGGCACGAAGGCTACAGGAAAAAATATATTGGCTGAGAATCTGGCCTGGCTGTTCGGACGGCCTTCTTATAATGTATCATTTCATGTGAATACGGACAGCAGTACCCTGATCGGAACAGATACATTCCGCAATAATGAAGTCCAGCTTCGGACAGGCCCGGTGTATGAGAGCGCTGTCGGCGGAGGTTTCTGTATTTTTGATGAAGTTAATATGGCGAAAAATGAAGCTGTCTCAGTTCTGCATGCCACACTTGATTACCGCAGGATGATAGATGTGCCGGGATATGATAAGATCAGGCTCCATGAAGCCGCCAGATTTATAGGGACTATGAATTACGGGTATGCGGGAACAAAGGAATTAAACGAAGCACTTGTCTCCAGATTTATGGTGATCGATATGCCGGAAATGACAGAAGATACCCTGCAGAGGATCATGTACGGCATGTTCCCGGATGCTAAAAAGGCGGGAATGGAGCAGCTTCTTGGAGTATTTCTGGATCTGCAGCTGAAGGCCTCCAACAATGAGATTTCAACAAGGCCGCTGGATCTGAGAGGACTGATCGGGGCCGCAAAAACAATCAGGGCAGGTCTCTCACCGCTGCTGGCAGTCAGGATGGGAATGGTGAATAAGAGTTTTGACGTATTTGAGCGTGAGCTGATTGAAGATGTGGTGATGACCAGGATACCGGAAAGCATGGGCAGCAGTGAAGTCTTTTGACGGAAAGGTACCTTCAGATGATGGAAATAAATGAAGACGTATTTGATGAGAAGCGTCTGGAGATAGAAAACAGAATAAAGAATCTGGTATGGACAGTCAGCAAAGACTACTGCCTGGAGGCAAAACCGGATGCGGATGCCTTCATGAGATCAAAGGACGCCGCATTCTACGATGCTATTAAGCAGGGAGCCTTTGCGTACTATTATGACAAGGAAGAGTTCTCCATGTATATTGTAAAGAAAATATACTGTGAGGCGGATGAACAGGCGCTGATGAATCTGGCCCAGATGGCCATTGATATGGCTGTCCATCTGAAGATTACGGAAGAGAGGCCGGGGGTAGAACAGATAAGGCGGCGGGCGTTTGAAGATGTCCTGGACCAGGATTTCCACAAACTCGTCTCATCACTTCCTGGAAAAGTGAAGGCTGCGCTGATGAGAGGAAGCCTGACAGGAGACTGGAGCAGTGAGCGGCGGATCAGCTGGGCAGTGGATAAGATAAGAAGCCTGGAGAATGCCGGGGACACCATGCAGATAATAGAGACAGTGGACGAACTCTATAACAGCCTGATCGACAGGGAGTTTGAAAAGAAGCACGGCACACTTGAGCATGTTCTGGCAGTGACCATGGAGGAACTTGCAGGATATGACTGGAATGATTTTATGGAAGAGGAGGCGGCGGAGGACTTCCTGGAGCAGTACCTGGAACAGATCTCCAACAGGATGACTGCCACGGGAGAGGAGGACCCGGAGGAGCAGCAGAAAAGAAAAAGACGAGCTTCCACAGTCATATTAAATAAAGAAGATATAGATAAAATGTACAGCTATATGGAGCTGAATTTTGGAAAGTCGTATCTCTCTGAAGCAGACCAGAAAAAGGCGGACAGAAAGCTGTGCAGAGGAGCACATGCGGACTGCAGCCTTTATTATACAGAAGGGATCCTGAAAAATCCTGTAAAGGTCAATGCCCAGTATGTAAATGCAAAAAAGCAGGCAGACAGAAACAGGCTGCTTTATCATAACAGCAGGCAGGTGACAAAGAGAAATATAGAGATAATGACAAATGAACTCAGGCACTCGCTGATACAGCGCAGCGAGATTGAAACTATATCCTCAGATTACGGGCAGCTGGTCCCAAGCCGCCTGTGGAAGGCGGGCAGGTGTGAGCCCCGGAAGCTTTTTGAGAAGCTTAACAAGAAGGATAATTCTGATTTTGTGGTTGAGATCCTGATGGATGCCAGCGGTTCTCAGAGGGGAAGGCAGAGCCAGGTGGCGCTTCAGGGATATATCATAAGCGCAGCGCTGTGCAATGTACAGATACCGCACAGGGTCATGGGCTTTTGTACCTTCTGGGACTATACAGTCATGCAGCTGTTCAGGGATTATGATGACCCCAGGGAAGCATCCGGGCGTATATTTGAATACAATACCACAGCTAATAACAGGGACGGGCTGGCGATCAGGGCATCAGGGGATTCCCTCCTGGAGCGCCCCGAGGAGAATAAGATCCTGATCGTGCTCAGTGACGGACGGCCAAATGATGTGATCGTCAACAGGCCGGGCAGCAGAAATCCCAGGACATACAGCGGGGAATATGCAGTAAGTGACACGGCTTTTGAGGTGCGCAGGCTCAGGAAAGAGGGGATCTTTGTACTTGGAGTTTTTGCTGGCAGGGAGAAAGACCTGGCGGCAGAAAAAAGGATATTTGGCAGAGATTTTGCCTATATCAGACAGATCGGCAATTTTTCAAATGTTGTTGGATTATATCTGAAAAAGCTGTTAGAATGGGAGTGATAACAGCGGCAGGGAATGGTTGGAAAAGGAAGCAGCAGAAGGAGAGGTTTTGTATATGAAGATTTCTAAGGTTCTGAAATGGTCAGCAATCGCGGGCGCATCATTGCTGGGAGGCGGTGCATACGCTTTCTTTTGGCGTTTTATATCAAGGCCGCGGCCGGCATATGCCGAAGACAGCCTGAAGCGTGACAAGGACGGGGAGCGATTTATAAAAATTGTAAAAGAGGAGAAGGCATGGCTGAAAAACCAGAAGCCGGAGCATGTCTCCATACAGTCATTTGACGGTCTTACCCTGCGCGGGATTTTTCTTCCGGCAGAAGGCAAGTCTGAAAAGGTAATACTGGGAGTACACGGCATAACCTCGTGCAGCAGTAATGAATATGCTGTTATTGCCAGGTTTTTTCATGAGCAGGGTTATCATTTCCTGATGGTGGATGACAGGGCTCATGGGGAAAGTGACGGGAAATATGCAGGATTCGGATGTCTTGACAGAGAAGACTGCTACAGGTGGGTACGTTATCTGGATGACAGGTTTAACG
Organism: Murimonas intestini; assembly: GCF_024622195.1. Taxonomy (NCBI): domain Bacteria; kingdom Bacillati; phylum Bacillota; class Clostridia; order Lachnospirales; family Lachnospiraceae; genus Murimonas; species Murimonas intestini. Next base: position 173,726 of record NZ_JANKBI010000009.1, on the reverse strand, counting down.
GCAAATGCAGTATCTTCCTGCACGGTGTCTCAATGGGAGCAGCTACAGTGCTCATGACATCATCCATGAACCTGACTCCCAATGTAAAGGGGATTATAGCTGACTGTGGTTATACCTCCCCCATGGAAGAATTTCAATATTGCTTTAAGCGTGAGTTAGGTATTAAAGGGACGGCCGTGCTCAAACTGTCCAGTATCATATGCAGATTAATTGCAGGATATGGCTATTCAGATTTTTCCACATTAGAGGAAGTGAAAAAGACAAAAATCCCCATCTTTATCATTCATGGCAAAGAAGATGATTTTGTTCCTACTGTAATGGGACGGCAGATTTATGATGCCTGTGTTTCTGAGAAAAGATTATGGTTGGTAGATGGGGCGGCACATGCCAGAAGCTACTATGTAGCCAGAGAGGAGTATGAAGAAAAGATGCTTGATTTTATGGAAGAGCATCTTTGAGGCGGATTAAAAAGCAGAAAATGGACGAGAATATAAAAGAAAAAATAAGAGAGAGAATAGTAAAACGTCTTGCTAAAATATCTAACAGGCTGAGTAAGATGCAGATCATTGCACTGGGATTCTTAATTGTCATCATGTCAGGCACTTTGCTCCTGATGCTGCCGGTGGCCAGCAGAAGCGGGGAATGTACGGGATTTCTGGACGCTCTGTTTACGGCGGTTTCCGCCACCTGTGTTACCGGGTTGGTGGTAGTTGATACCTGGGTACACTGGAGCCTGTTTGGACAGATAGTCATTCTGGTCATGATACAGATCGGAGGACTGGGATTTATGACAGTTTCAGTGCTTTTTGCACTGATGATGCACAGGAAGATAGGCCTCAAGGAGAGAAGCCTTATCTCCGAAAGTGTAAATGCGATACAGCTGGGTGGGATTGTGGGACTGGTAAGAAAGATCCTGATAGGGACGCTCATAGTGGAAGGCACAGGGGCAATCCTGCTGTCTGTCCGCTTCTGCGGCCAGCTTGGCCTGGCGAGAGGCATTTACTACGGGATCTTCCACTCTATCTCAGCATTTTGTAATGCGGGTTTTGATCTTATGGGGTATCAGGGGGAGTATTCCTCCATGGTCAATTACTCCGGGGACTGGCTGGTAAATATCACACTGATCTCTCTGATCGTAATCGGCGGGATTGGTTTTATCGTCTGGGATGATATTACGAAAAAGAAATGGCATTTCAAACAGTACAGGGTACATTCGAAGATAGTTCTTATAACAACTGCAGTGCTGCTGTTTGGAGGAGCGTTTTTATTCTATCTCTTTGAGAAAGATAATATACTGGCAGGCATGGGACCAGGGGAAACATTTTTAAGTTCCATGTTTGCATCCACGACAACCAGGACGGCGGGCTTTAACACAACGGACATAGCTGCCTACACAGATGCGGGCAAGCTCCTTTCAACGATTCTGATGTTTATAGGAGGAAGCCCGGGGTCTACAGCCGGAGGAATCAAGACAACAACCTTTGTGATATTTCTTTTGTACATGAGGTCAAACATGTTAAAGACAAAGGGTGTGAATATATTCCACAGAAGGATACATGAAGATTCAGTTAAAAAGGCAAGTGCGGTAGTCTGCACAAACCTGCTGCTGGCTCTGAGTGTCACGCTGCTGATATGCGGAACACAGGGGATGGGACTCTCAGATGTGCTGCTGGAATCGGTGTCAGCTATGAGTACAGTCGGGATGTCATCAGGCATCACAAGAGGATTTACAGCAGTGTCAAAAATAGGGATCATGATACTGATGTACTGCGGCAGGGTGGGAAGCCTGTCATTTGCCCTCTCCTTTACTGACAAAAGGAAGACTTCCCCTGTGGAGTACCCGGAGGAAAAAATACTTATTGGCTGAGCCAGAAGCTGAAAGGGGATTTATTTTTGGAGATAAAAGTTAACAATAAAAAGACGGTAATGTTTATTATCGCATTTGCTATCCTGCTCTACTGGAGCCTGAACCACTTTCCGGTCATCCTGGATGGAGTATCGATCACTGTGGGCGTCCTGTCCCCATTTTTGCTGGGGGCTGCGATTGCATTTATTTTAAACGTGCCCATGCGTTTTTTTGAACGCCAGCTGTCCAGATTCTTAAAGGACAAAAAGAAAGTAGTAAGGGCAGCCAGCATTCTGCTTTCTCTGCTCCTGGCAGGCGGGATCATCATCTTTGTCCTGCTGACCGTGATACCTGAACTGGTAGATACCATCGTGGCGCTGAATAACGGGATCCCGGCATTTCTGGAAAAAATGGATACCTGGATACGCGGGGTTACGAAATCTTATCCTGAAGTTACCCAGTATCTGAGCACTGTAGAGATAAACTGGAGCAATGTGACTGATCTTGCAGTAAACTTCCTGAAAAACGGAGTTACGGATATACTCTCCTCTACCTGGGGGATTGCAACCTCAGTAGTGGGAGTCCTGACAAATCTGTGTATTGGCATTATCTTTTCGATTTATATACTGGCGCAGAAAGAGAAGCTGGGATTCCAGTTCCGCAAACTCATATATGCATATATTCCTTCTGCAAAGGCAGACAGGTTCTTTGCTATAGGCCGGCTTTCCCACAGGACTTTTTCAGGCTTTATATCAGGGCAGTGCATGGAAGCGATTATATTTGGGCTGCTGTGTTACGGAGGGATGCTGCTGTGCCGTTTTCCGTATTCTATGAGCGTATCTGTGCTGATTGGTTTTACAACTCTGATTCCGGTACTGGGGGCATTTCTTGGTACGGCGCTTGGGGCCCTGCTCATTTTTGTTACAAGTCCGCTGCAGGCATTCTGGTTCGTGGTAATGATCATTGTTCTGCAGCAGATAGATGAAAATCTGATTTACCCCAGAGTTGTGGGGAATTCAGTGGGTCTGGCAAGTATTTGGGTCATTGTGGCGGTAACAGTGGGCGGCAGTCTGATGGGAGTGCTTGGAATGCTGATCTTTGTCCCTCTGGCCAGTGTGCTTTATGCACTGCTGAGAGACAGTGTCAATGGGCACTTGTCAAAAAAACAGCTGTCGGATTCCAGAATAGAAGGTCCGCCAGAGGAAACGGCGTCCAGACACCGGAATTTTGTGAAAAAGCCTAAGGCCGCACAGGGTAAGAAAAAGCAGTAAGGCCTGTAAACAGTGACTTGTAAAAAGCCGCCGATTGATGTATTATTTCAAACAGAGACTGATGCGCCGGATGAATGAGTTAAAGACGGTGCACGATAACAGAAAAGTATTTTGGAGGAAGAAACATGTCAGAAAAAGAATGTAACAACACAAGCTGCAGTAAAGAGAGCTGCGAGGGATGTCCGAGCAGACAGCCCAAAAGTTTCCTTGTAGAGCCTAATATCTATACGGAAATCAAGCATGTAATCGGAGTAGTCAGCGGCAAAGGCGGCGTGGGCAAGTCCATGGTCACTGCCTCAGTGGCCAATCTCCTGGCAGAGAGAGGGTACAGGGTCGGTATCCTAGACGCTGATATCACAGGCCCCTCTATCCCGAAAATGTACGGGATACATGGACCGGCCCAGGCGGATGAGGAAGGAATACTTCCTATGCTGGCAGAAAATGATATAAAGATCATGTCCATCAATCTGCTTATGCCGGACGAGGAGGCGCCGGTGATCTGGAGAGGCCCTGTTATTTCCAACATGGTAAAACAGTTCTGGACAGATGTTATCTGGGGCGAGCTGGATTATCTTCTTGTGGACATGCCTCCGGGAACAGGCGATGTGCCGCTCACTGTATTCCAGTCCCTGCCGGTAGAAGGTATCCTTATCGTATCCTCACCGCAGGATCTTGTCAAAATGATCGTTAAGAAAGCATATAACATGGCAAAGCAGATGAATGTGGAAGTGCTGGGTATTGTAGAGAACTACAGCTACCTGAAATGTCCGGACTGCGGAAAAGTAATGAATGTATTTGGTGAGAGCCATATTGATGAGATCGCTGAAGAACTGGGTACGGAAGTGCTTGGCAAGCTTCCTATAGAGCCGCAGCTGGCCGCCATGGCAGATGAGGGCCGCTTTGCCGAAGTTAAGAGCACATATCTCGATAATGCGCTGCAGAAGCTTTGTAAATTATAAGGAAAGATAATATTCAGAGGGATTGTGTAACTGTTCAGTACCTTTACAGTTACGCGGGATTACAGATGAGGAGGAATTTAAGAAATGGAGAGTAGAAGAATTATTCAGGTAGAGGAAAAAGTGCCGTTTAAGCTGCTTTTTCCCCTGTCAGTGCAGCACATGTTTGCAATGTTCGGAGCTACGGTTCTGGTACCCTTTCTTTTTGGAATAAATCCGGCTATCGTACTTTTTATGAACGGCCTGGGAACATTACTTTTTATCCTGATAACGAAGGGTAAAGCCCCAGCGTATCTGGGGTCAAGCTTTGCATTTTTGGCGCCTGCGGGGATAGTCATAAGTGAGATGGGATATCAGTATGCGCTCGGCGGTTTTGTTGCAGTGGGATTTTTAGGATGTATACTGGCTGGAGTTATCTATAAATTTGGTTCAGACTGGATTGATGTGGTACTTCCACCGGCTGCCATGGGACCTGTAGTTGCCCTGATCGGACTGGAATTATCGGGCTCAGCGGCCAGCAATGCGGGGATGCTGGATGAAAATATCAGCTCCCAGAATGTTATAGTATTTCTTGTAACGCTTGGAGTCGCTGTATTTGGCTCTGTTGTGTTCAGAAAGTTTTTGTCAGTCATCCCAATTCTGATCGCGGTGATTGCAGGGTATGTGGCAGCTATCTGCTGCGGGATCGTAGACTTTACGGAAGTGGCAGCTGCGCCTATCCTGGCCCTGCCGAATTTCCAGACGCCAAAGTTCAGCGCCCAGGCGATCCTGATCATCCTTCCTGTTATACTTGTAATCACATCAGAGCATATTGGCCATCAGGTAGTTACAAGCAAGATAGTTGGCAGAGATCTTCTGAAGGATCCGGGGCTGCACCGCACATTATTTGGCGATAATTTTTCTACTATGCTGTCAGGCCTTATCGGATCAGTGCCTACAACCACATATGGTGAAAATATAGGTGTCATGGCTGTCACAAGGGTATACAGTGTCAGGGTGATCGGCGGAGCAGCAGTGCTCTCCATTATCTGTTCTTTTGTGGGCAAATTGTCCGCCCTGATCCAGACAATACCGGGACCTGTCATCGGCGGAATATCATTTCTGCTCTATGGAATGATCGGTGCATCAGGTATAAGGATACTGGTAGACTCCCAGGTAGATTACGGAAAATCAAAAAATCTGATCATGACATCCGTCATATTTGTTACAGGACTCTCCGGAATCACTGTAAAATTTGGAAATATACAGCTGACAGGTATGGTGCTGGCATGTGTTGTCGGCATGCTGCTTGGACTGATATTTTATCTGCTGGAGAAATTCCATCTGACAAACGATCAGGAATAGCAGGGGGGCAGTGATAGACAGGCTCTAGAATATCAACAAAATTGGTGAGGAATCCTCCGCCTCTATAGGTGGAGTGATGAATCGCCAAAAACAAGCTGAGCGGCAGTGTCGGAAAAATATCCCACATTGACATGAAGTCAAGACTTAAAAATACCGGCACACAGACTGTTTTTCCATGTACCGGTCGCTGATATCCCTGTCATTTTTGCAGTTTTTCTTCTGTAAATAGATAATGTTCTGCAAGCTTCAAAATCTTAGCAGCTGTCTCGATCTGCTGTGCAGTTATCTCTTTGGAAGCGATATAAAAGGTATCATAATCGCTTGCATGGCGTATTTCCTCTGCCTTTACAATCTTCCGCCCAAGTTCACGGGGAAAAATCTCAGACTGAACATAATCTAGGCGATGACGCACCACATCTATTTTGGTTCCAACATCCAGAGAATCAGGCTGCTTCATATAAAATCACCCCTTCTTTCTGTACATTGGTATAGAACGGATATGCTGTTACCCATTGCTTAAAATGCTGAAGATTTTTCACAACAGGCATCATCCAAATATCATTGTTTACATTAAATTCATATCCCAGTTCTGACAGAGCATCTGAATAAGCATCCATTTCTTCAGGAGACAAGTCCACTAATAACATGATATCTACATCTGAATCAGATGTATAATCACCTCTTGCATAGGAACCATATAAAATGGCGCTCTTAAGGTGTGCGCCGTAAATCTTTTGTACTTCTGATAAATACTGATTAAGCAGTATATAAATTGTCTGTGGCATACAACCGTTCCTCCTTTCTCATGATAGCTTAAGTATAATCCAAATCGCAAGATTTCGCAACCAGTGTACGTAGTACCGGTAATTACAAAGTGTTACTGTTTACACGCCACCATCCCGCGATAAGTAACAATAAAATCAGAGTTTGATCTATTATTTCACAAAACTCCTTGTTAAATTCGAACATATGTGCTAGAATAATAACAAACAAATGTTTGGAGAGATGATATGAGTCTAAGAATTCAGGAAGAAATGGATCTAATGGAAAAGCTGGAGATTTTAACTGATGCGGCAAAATATGATGTGGCGTGTACATCCAGCGGCGTGGACAGGAATGGTGACGGGAAAGGCATGGGCAACAGTGTAGCCAAAGGGATCTGCCACAGCTTTGCATCAGACGGCAGGTGCATATCCCTGTTAAAGATCCTGTTTACAAACGAATGTGTTTTTGACTGTAAATACTGTCTGAACAGGTGCTCTAACGATGTACCGAGAGCCTCTTTCACGCCGGAGGAGGTATGCAGGCTGACTATGGAATTTTACAGGCGCAATTATATAGAAGGCCTTTTTCTCAGCTCCGGTATATTAAAGAATCCTGATTTTACAATGGAACTGCTTTATCAGACCTTGTATAAGCTGCGCTGTGAATACAATTTTCAGGGGTATATCCACGTGAAGGCTATTCCGGGGGCAGACCAGGAGCTGATTGACAGGACAGGATTTCTGGCAGACCGAATGAGCGTCAATCTGGAACTGCCTACATCAGAAGGTCTGAAAAAGCTGGCGCCGCATAAGAGCAGGAAGACGATACTTGCCCCAATGCGCCAGATCCAGAACAGGATGACAGAAAATAAAGAAGAGCTGGCAGTTTTTAGAAATGCTCCTAAATTTGTGCCAGCAGGGCAGAGCACCCAGATGATCATTGGCGCCACACCGGAAAGTGATTATGCCATCGTATCAGTTGCCGAATCACTCTATAAGAAATTCAGGCTGAAAAGAGTCTTTTATTCTGCCTTTGTGAAGGTAAATGAGGATGCCAGTCTTCCGGCCCTTCCCGGGGGACCTCCGCTGCTGAGGGAGCACAGGCTGTATCAGGCTGACTGGCTGCTGAGATTCTATGGGTTTGAGGCGGATGAGCTGCTCTCCGAGAAGAGGCCTAATTTCAATGTATTCCTGGACCCAAAATGTGACTGGGCGCTGGGCCATCTGGAGCAGTTCCCTGTGGAGATCAACCGCGCAGATTATTATACGCTTCTGCGTGTGCCGGGGATAGGCACCAAGTCCGCACAGCACATCGTTCAGGCAAGGAGATTCGCCTGCCTCAGGTTTGAAGACCTGAAGAAGCTGGGAGTTGTACTGAAGCGGGCCCTGTACTTTATTACATGCAGCGGCAGGATGATGTATCCCACAAAGCTGGACGAGGACTATATACTCAGGAACCTGCTGAGTGAAAAGGAAAGAAAGCCGCTGGGGATAGACGGATACAGGCAGCTCACACTTTTTGATGATTTTAATATGCAGGCAGCGGATATAATAAGATCAGAGTGCGGAAGGGTGGTTTGATGGGAAAGGTAGTCTTTCAATGTGAGGACAGTACAGATGGTATTTTTACAGGCATTTATGATGCCTGGGACAGCAGAGTGGGGCACAGGAATGTGAAGCTGGAGGCTGGAAGAGAGTATGATATGGAGTTATTTTCCGAGTACAGGCGGGTGGAGACGGACGGTGTCAAAGCAGGGAAGGTGGCGGCCACGATCAGGAGGAAGCTGAAGGCGGATGTGTATGAACAGATATATAATGCCACATTGTCACGTGAGAAGGATAAGGCAGAGCATATCTACAGAACTGTCGTCATGGGGCTGTATATGCCTGACGGAGAGAATATCATGCAGAATCTGAGCAATTATTCTGTGCGGCGTGTATTTGAGTGCTCCAGGAGGGCAGGACATGAGGCTCATCAGTTTACAGGCTTCCTGCGTTTCTCTGAATTAAAAAACAAGGTGCTTTTTGCGCAGATAGAACCGGAGAATAAGGTGCTCCCGCTGATTGGTGATCATTTTTCAGACAGGTTTCCGCTGGAAGATTTCCTGATTTATGACAAGACCCATCAGATGTTTCTTGCACATGCGGCAAACAGGCCGTGGATGCTCATCTCAGGTGAGGTGCCTGACAAGGAAATGATAAATGATATTTCTGAAAATGAGTTGAGATACAGAAAGCTCTGGAAGGTATTCCACAGGACGATCGGTATCGAGGAGCGGAAAAACGCCAGACTTCAGCAGCAGCTTCTGCCGCTCAGATACAGGAAAGATATGACTGAGTGGGATGATAAAGAAGCCTGAGAGCAGAATGCGGCGAAAATATTTTTGAAAAACCTACCAAATATTTTTTCTTACAGTGCAATCTTTGTCAAGTATTCAGAAGCGGCTCAGTAAGCGGAAACGAAAATTTTTATAAAGAATGTATTTATAAAAATACAAAAATGTACAGAACGCATAAGAAAACACCCCTAAATGAAAAATATGGCGAAAAATGCAATATTTGACAAATGTATTTAGAAGTGGCATAATCGGAACAACATAAAATTATGGCTGAAACTAATTTAGAACAGAAGGGGTGATTAACATGTCAGAAAGGAAGATTAAACTCACAGAGATCAATGATGTGAAAGAGTTTGTTCAGACTGCCGGTCAGTGCGATTTCGATATCGACGTATTTTATAACCGGGTGATAATTGACGCAAAATCTATCCTGGGCGTATTGAGTTTAGATTTAACAAAAGTACTGACCGTAAAATATGGCGGCGATGATATGAAGTTTGAGAATATCTTAGACAAATATTCTGCGTCATGACTAAGTACGTAAGGAAGATAAGGGTAACAGATACGGAGCTGATGTTACTGTTCACTCCGTGACCAGTAACGAGTTGATAACTGCTCACAAAATGAGGGTGCTGTATTTTACAGCATCCTTTTTTTGTGTTATGATAGTGGCAGAACTTATGTTTTGAGAAGATATTGGGGACTATAGAAAAGCGGAAAAGGGAGACAGGCCGGAATGGAAGAGATTAGAATATCTGTGCGCAGTCTTGTGGAATTTATACTGCGTTCCGGAGATATAGATAACCGCAGGGGGACGATGGCGGATAAAGAGGCCATGCAGCTTGGAAGCCGGCTCCACCGGAAGATCCAGGGGCAGATGGGTTCGAATTACAGGGCCGAGGTTAGCCTGAGCCTGAAGTATCCATGCAGGGATATTGTAATTGTTGTAGAGGGAAGAGCGGACGGGATCCAGGAAGATGCGGACGGAACGATGATCGATGAGATAAAGGGGATATTCCGTGATCTGGCCTATCTGGAAGGACCGGTGGATGTGCATCTGGCCCAGGCAAAGTGTTATGCATACATTTATGCAAAAGAGAAGGAACTGGAAGAGATAGCTGTCCAGATGACATACTGCAACATGGAAACAGAAGACATCAGGCGTTTTAAACAGAAGTATACTTATGCAGAGTTAGAGCAGTGGTTTGAAAAGCTGATGCAGGAATATGAAAAGTGGTGCATGTTTTCGGCTGGCTGGAAGAAGATCAGACAGGAATCCATCACTCAGGTAGAATTTCCGTTTGAGTACAGAGAGGGGCAGAAGGAGCTGGCAGCAGCTGTCTACAGGACGATAGCGCGGAAAAAGAAACTTTTTATAGAGGCTCCTACCGGAGTAGGAAAAACAATCTCAACAATATTTCCGGCGGTAAAGGCAGTGGGGGAAGGACTGGGAGAGAAGATCTTCTACCTGACAGCCAAGACGATAACCAGAACAGTGGCGCAGGAGGCATTCGCCATGCTCAGGGAGCAGGGACTTAAGTATAAGGTGGCGACCCTGACAGCAAAAGAAAAGATCTGCCCCATGGAAGAGACAGAGTGTAATCCTGATGCATGTCCATACGCAAAAGGTCATTATGACAGGGTAAATGACGCAGTCTTTGAGATATTGGGAACGACTGATGATTTTACAAGAGAATCTCTTCTTGCCCAGAGCGAAAAGTGGCAGGTATGTCCGTTCGAGATGGGGCTGGATGTGTCACTCTGGACAGATGCGGTGATCTGTGATTATAACTATGTTTTTGACCCAAGGGCACATCTGAAAAGATTTTTTGGGGACGGTGTGAAAGGCGACTATCTGTTTTTGATAGATGAGGCACATAATCTGGTAGAGCGGGGCAGAGAGATGTACAGCGCTGTCATATATAAAGAAGATATACTGGAGGTGCGCAGAGCTGTCAAGCCTTACAGCAGGAAGCTGGAGAAATACCTCACCAAATGCAATGATTATCTGCTGGATTTAAAGAGAGAGTGTACGGCTTACAGCCTGCTTGATAATGTGGGGAATTTTGCACTCAGCCTGATGAATGTGGCGGGAGAGATGGAAAAATTTCTGGAGGAAGACCGGGGGGATGTACACGAACTGGTGCTGAACCTCTATTTTGCTGTGAGGACTTTTCTGGATATCCACGAAAGGCTGGATGAGAACTATGTGATATATTCGGAGATGGAGAACTCGGGCAGATTCAAGCTGAAGCTGTTCTGCGTAAATCCTGCTGTAAACCTGGCAGAATTTCTGGATAAAGGGAGGGGTACAGTATTTTTCTCCGCAACGCTTCTTCCCATACAATACTATATCAGGCTGCTGAGCACCAGGACGGATGATTACACGATTTATGCAAAATCACCATTTGACCCGTCACGCAAGCTGCTTTTGATTGGAAATGATATCAGCAGCAAGTACACGAGGCGGGGAAAAAGAGAATATGATAAAGCGGCGGCATATATCAAAAGGACAGTGGAATTAAAGAAGGGAAATTATCTGGCCTTCTTTCCTTCCTATAAGATGCTGGAGGATGTGGCGGAGAGCTTTGAGGAGATCAGGGGAGATGTGAGGGCTATCTGCCAGAACAGCAGGATGGATGAGAGGGAGAGAGAAGAATTTCTGGGGGCATTTGAGGAGGACAATCCGGAAGGCCTTGTGGGCTTTTGTGTGATGGGCGGCATTTTTGGCGAAGGGATAGATCTGAAAAAGGACCGGCTTATAGGAGCGATGGTAGTGGGGACAGGCCTCCCTCAGATATGCAATGAGAGAGAGATTCTGAAGAACTATTATGACTCAAGGGAGATGGACGGGTTTGACTATGCTTACAGGTATCCCGGAATGAACAAGGTGCTCCAGTCCGCGGGCAGGGTGATAAGGACCCAGGAGGATGAAGGGGTAATACTGCTGCTGGACGACAGATTCCTCCAGTGGGAATATCTGCAGATGTTTCCTGTAGAATGGTCTGATTATGATGTATGTACTTTAAGAAGCCTGGAGGATAAGCTGCAAAATTTCTGGAGTGCGAGAGAACAAGATTCTTGACCGGGGGGTTGAGAGTAGCTATACTGTATGTAATATGCAGCATGTCGCTGCGTATATACCACAGATGGGAGGAAGATATCATGGTATGCAAACAATGTGGTAAGGAACTGGCACCGGATGATGTATTTTGCGGCAGCTGCGGCTGGAGGGTCGAGTCAGAAGATTTAGGGACAGCCGGTGACGGGGAAAAGAGGTTCTGTATTAACTGCGGAAGGATATTAAGGGCGGACGCCCAGTTCTGCCCCAACTGCGGCAGGCCTGTTGACGGCGGGAACGAGGGCGAGCAGGAGATGGCATGCGGATATGACTGGGGGAATGCGTCAGGCGGCGGTGTGCCGAAGAAAAAGGCCAGGCAGGCTGGAATCCTTAAGGTGAAAAAACTGGGCCGGCACGGGAAGGACAGGGATGAGTCTCCTGAGGAGGATGTGCGGACGGAGCCGGGGATAGTGCCTGTGCCTGATGAGGGAATACTTCATGTGGATGACGAAAGTACTGTCAGGCCGCAAAAGATCTGGCAGGGAAAGAAGAAAAAAGCAATGATCGGTGCAGCAGCAGTTTTGCTGGCAGCGGGAGGCATTGCAGGCTGGATGCTGCTGAGCGATGGACCGTCAGCAGGAAGATACGGCCAGGTACTTTATACAAAGGGCGGCGAGGCATGGGCAATTGACGCCTCCCAAAAAGAGCCGGAAAAAGAATTTTATGATCTGGAAATGTCAAGCATTTCCTATGATGTGGGAGGCATCTCAGGATATCTTGTGAAAAACAGGATCAGATATTCAGAAGATCATTCATATATCTATTATCCTGATAAAAAATCTGACACGGTCGATTATTCATTTGAACTGTGCAGGCGCAGTCTTGATACAGGTGATGTGGAATATATTGCAGATGAAGTGACTGTGTATGAGCTGCTCCCGGACGGCAGGATCGTTTATACGGGGGGAGAAGACAAGGCCCTGTACCTGAAGGACGGAGAAGAAAAAGAAAAGCTTGCCGCCGGTGTATATGATTTCAAGGTAAACAAGAGCGGTACGATGGTGACATGGATACAGAATGTACATAATACGGATGCGGCAGTAGAGGGTGATCTGTATGTGAGGGCGCTGACGGAGAAAGAGGCTGAAAATGAAAAGATAGCTTCTGAGGCAACCCTGGCAGGATATTCTGAAGATATGAGAAGTTTTATCTACCTGAGGGATAAGGTTCTGTATCTTCAGAGGGGAGGACAGGAAAGAATCAAAGTTGATTCGGATGTACAAAGTGCCCGGCCCGGAGATGAAAATCTTGAGACATTTTATTATATGAAGGAGCCGTCTGATGACAACATGGACTGGACAGCCTTCGTTGATGATGACATGAAGGCGTCAGATGAGATTTTGAGCTATCCGGCCCAGGAAGATTTCCAGATACAGAAGACGGAGAAGTCAAGCGGAAGCAATAAGAAGGTTTACGTGCCTGATGAAGAGGCATATCAGAAGGCAGTGGAAGCTTATGAAGAGAAGACAGCCAGGGATAAGCTGAGAGAACAGCTGAACAGTTTAGATATAAGTATAGAGAAGAGGCAGCTCTGTTTTTATGGGGACGGAGAAGCGGGTGTTATTGAAGAGAATTTTAATGGCAGTCTTGATTATCCGGGCTGGAATAAGGGTATCATATATGAGAGCATAAAGCCGCCGTCAGAGAAGAAACTGAAGCTTTCAGATTTTCAGGATTTTGCGGAGGCTGAATCAGCTATAGAAACAGCTGTATTTGAAAATACTGCTGTCTGTGCGACAGCAGGCAGGGATGTAACTGCCATTGCGCCCGGATTTGGCATCTACCAGTCCAGCTTTGAGGAGGAGACAGGGATAGCCGGAGTATTGCTGCACAATGAGGAGAATATCATACCTAAGCTGGTCAGGATAGACATCCAGGAGGATGGGACATTAAATATTGCGGAAGTAGATCAGAATGTGACTTATCTTTCATGTATACTGAACGGGAGCATGTACTACATAAAGGATGAAAATAATTCCAAAGGAGATCTCTGGTGCGACGGGAAAAAGATAGATACAGATGTCTACAAATATTCCCCCAGACCTCTCTCTGAGGCACTGTCGGTGGTATATGCATCTGATTACAATGAAGAAAAGCAGCGCGGAGTAATGAAAAGCTATGACGGAACAGAGATAAAGACCATAGCTGAGGACGTACATATGTATCTGGAGCTGCCCGGCACAGGGTTAGCTGTATTGTCTGACTACAGCTCCAAAGATCTGGCAGGGGACCTTAAGCTCTATACGGAAGACGGAAACTTCAGCCTGCTGGATGAGAATGTAGAGAGTATCCTGCAGGGAGTATTATTTTAGAAGACATGTGAGCGCAGACGCGGGAGTGAGAAAGTGAGGGTTCAGTATGTTTTGCAAAAAATGCGGCACAAAGATAGAGGAGGGCGGTAAATTCTGTCCTAATTGCGGGGAACCGGTCCAGACACCTGTCAGGGGACCGGGATATGCCCAGAACGGCGGTCAGATGAATATACCAGAAGACCGCCCTGGAGGTCAGGCAAATACACCAGAAGGCCGCCCCGGAGGCCGGGTGAATGCACCAGGAAACCGTCCCGGAGGCCAGGCGTACAGAGGGCCTCAGGGAGACCGACCTTATAACGGACCGTCGGGAGGTCCATACGGAAATGTGCCTCCGGTCTACGGCGGAGGCCGTCCCGGAGGAAATGCAGGCGGAAGCCCAGGCGGGAGGCAGCAGGGAGGCCCCTCAGGGAAAGGGCCGGGAAAGAATACGGGGCTTGTGATAGTCTTAAGTATCCTTATCGTGCTTCTGATCGTCAGTATCGCGGCCGGAATCTTTTTAATAGTTAAGAATCAAAATGAATCTGCCCCGGCAGAAAAGCAGATAAGCGGACAGCTGGAGAGTGACGGAAAACAGTCAGAAAAAGAAACAGAGAGCAGGGGACAGACAGAGTCGGTGAAGCAGCAGGAGACGAAAAAGCAGGCGCAGACAGAGAAGCCCGCGCAGGCACAGACCCAGGCTGTAAAGCCGCCGCAGTCTGAAACACAGCAGACAGACCAGCAGAAACAGCCAGAGACACAGAAGCAGACGGAGGCACAGAAACAGACAGAGACAGCGGCCCAGACGGAAACGGAGAAAACTGTCCGCAGCTATACGCTTGTAAAGGGTGATTATACATGGTCAGAGGCGCTTAAATACTGCCAGGAGCATGGAGGATATCTGGCATCAGTAACGTCGGAGGAAGAGCAGAAAATGGCAGAGGCTGAGATCGCCAAAGATCCCACGGTCAAGGTAGTATGGCTGGGCGCAGAGAATCTGAGCACCGGCGGAACCTTTAAATGGTCAAACGGGGATGAATTTACGTACTCCAAATGGGCGCCGGGTGAGCCGAATAATGACCAGGGCCTGGAGCATTATCTTGTCATGTACTATGTGGATGACGAGTGGGTGTGGAATGATGCGCCTGATGATGTAAGCCAGTATTATGCCGGTAAGATAGGTTTTCTTATGGAAACAGAGCAGCCGGGGAATTGACTTTATCATTGAAGTGTGATAAGATTCGTTAAACAGTAAAAGGCATTGATAAGAGATAGTAGGATCCTGGAACATCCAGAGAGAAGCCGGCAGGTGCGAGGCTTTATGGGAAGGGAACTGAACCGGTCTTTGAGCCTCAGGCCGAACAGAGATAAGTAGGAGCTGACGGATTTCCACCGTTACAGGGAAAAGGTATCAGGCGCGTGCGCCCCGTACCCGCGAGAGCAGAGATAAGTCTCTGAATTTAGGTGGTAACACGGATATTGAGATATTCGCCCTAAACTGGTTTCATACCGGTTTAGGGCATTTTTTTTTACTGTTCACTCCGTGAATAGTAACCATTTTTTACCTGAAAAGAAAGGAGAATGTAAAAATGAAGATTGAGAAACTGGTAGGTGAACGTTTTAAGGAGAGGCCTTCAGACTGCAGTATTGACAGCCATGCACTCATGGTGAGAGGTGGATATATGAAGTATGTGGCGAATGGGATCTATTCTCAGTATACGCCTCTGAGAAGAGTATGCAGAAAAATTGAGGGCATTATCAGGGAGGAGATGGAAGCCATCGACGGACAGGAGGTACAGTTTCCTGTAGCTCTTCCGGCCTCTCTGTGGGAGGAGTCAGGCAGATATGACAGTGTGGGCAGTGAACTGCTGCGGTTTGAGGACAGAAACGAAAGCCGGATGGTTCTGGGGATGACCCATGAGGAGGCGGCTGTGCAGCTTGTCCGGGAGTATGGAAAAAGCTATGCAAAATATCCTTTTATGATATATCAGATCCAGACTAAGTTCAGAGATGAGGCCAGGCCAAGGGCGGGACTTATCCGTGTCAGAGAATTTACTATGAAGGATGCATATTCTTTCCACACCTCCCAGGAGGATATGGAGGAATATTATGAGAAATGCTTCAGGGCTTATGAAAGGATATTTGAAAGGGCAGGGATCCCTGAAACTATAGCAGTTGCCTCTGATTCAGGAATGATGGGAGGGAGCCTTTCACATGAATTCATGCTGCTCACTCCGGCAGGGGAGGATTCCATTGCAGTGTGTGAAGAATGCGGGTATAAGTCAAATGTGGAGAGCGCCGCAAGCATTATAAGGAACGAGAGCGAGCCATTTAAGGAACTTAGTCTTGTCTATACTCCTGACATCCATACGATAGAGGAGGTATGCGAATTTCTTAAGAGCAGCAGGGAGAAGTCATGCAAGGCAGTAGTCTATCAGAAATGCTCAGATGGCAGGCTCGTAGTCCTGTTCATAAGAGGGGACCTGGAAGTCAATGAGACAAAGGTGAGGAACTGGTTAGGGGATGAGATACGGCCAGCGGATATCACGGAGGACAGCGGTCTTCATCCGGGATATATCGGACCTTATCATTTAGACGGAGATTTTACAGTGCTGTATGATGACTCATTGAGGGGCGGCTGCAATCTGTCCTGCGGAGGGAATACAGAGGAGCATCATTACACAGGACTGTGTATGGAGCGGGACTGTCCTGATGCGGTGTACCATGATTTTGCAAAAATAAAAGAGAATGGTATCTGTCCGGAATGCAAAAAACACTCAATAAAAATATCCAGAGGGATAGAGGTTGGAAATATATTTCAGCTGGGTAAAAAATATACAGAAAGCATGGAAATGAAGTATCTGGATAAAGAAGGGAAAGAGCATTATCCTGTGATGGGCTGTTATGGCATCGGCATAGGGCGTCTGGCGGCATCTGTCTGCGAGGCACACCATGATGAATACGGACCTGTCTGGCCTGCGGCAATAGCGCCCTGGCAGGTCCATCTGTGCTGCGTAAGGCCTGACAACAGAGAGGTAAAGGAATATGCAGACAGGCTCTATGAAGAGATGACAAATGCCGGCATTGAGGTGATATATGATGACAGGAGCATCAGCGCAGGTGTGATGTTCTCAGAGGCTGACCTGCTGGGAGTGCCTGTGAGGGTCATAGTCAGCCCGCGGAATATGAAGGAAGGCTGCTGCGAAATTGTGACAAGAGATAAGAGGATACAGAAAAAAGCTGCACTCGATGAGGTGATGGCGGTAACTGAAGCTTTAGTGGCAGGGAACCATGCTTTCTAAAAATCTTGCAAGATACAGCATAGGGTGGTAAAATGATTACGAAGGGCGCCGGATTATGTCGAATCCGGCTCTCCGCAGTGGCGTGAATAACACAGAGTATGGAGGAAGCTATGAGTAGCGTAAGAAGAGTATATGTTGAGAAGAAGCCTGATTTTGCAGTACAGGCGAAGGATTTAAGGCATGAGATCAGAAGTTATCTGGGTGTGGAGGGGATGAGCGCAGTACATGTCCTGATCCGCTATGACGTGGAGAATATTTCTGATGAGGTCTTTAAAAGAGCCTGCAGGACAGTATTTTCAGAACCGCCTGTAGATACCCTGTATGAAGAAGAGTATCCGTTCCCTGAAGGTTCTAAGGTGTTTTCAGTGGAATTTCTGCCCGGACAGTTTGGTCAGAGGGCAGATTCAGCAGTACAATGTGTGAAATTTCTAAATGAAGATGAAGAACCTGTCATCCGCTCCGCAACTACTTATGTTATTGAAGGAAATATAAGCGATGAAGAATATCAGGCAATTAAGGCATACTGTATCAACCCGGTAGACTCTAGGGAAACAGGCCTTGAGAAACCGGACACGCTCATCACCAGGTTTGAAGAGCCTGCAGATGTGAAAATCTTTGACGGCTTTACCGGTATGGAAGAGGGAGCATTAGAAGAGCTTTACAGATCACTGAACCTGGCCATGACATTTAAAGACTTCCTCCATATCCAGAATTATTTTAAGAATGAAGAGAACAGAGATCCGTCCATGACAGAGATCCGCGTGCTGGATACATACTGGTCTGACCATTGCCGTCATACCACCTTTTCCACGGAACTGACAGATGTCAAATTTGATGACGGTTATTACAGAGCCCCCATTGAAGGCACATATCAGAAGTACCTGGCTGACAGGGAAGAGATATTCAGGGGCAGAAAAGATAAATTTGTCTGCCTGATGGATCTGGCGCTGATGGCGATGCGCAAATTGAAAAAAGAAGGAAAACTGGAAGACCAGGAAGAATCTGATGAAATCAATGCGTGCAGTATTGTAGTTCCGGTGGAGATTGACGGGGAGACGCAAGAGTGGCTTGTGAACTTTAAAAATGAGACGCACAACCATCCGACTGAGATCGAGCCTTTCGGAGGTGCGGCTACCTGCCTTGGCGGCGCTATCCGTGACCCGCTTTCAGGGCGTACTTATGTATATCAGGCTATGCGTGTGACAGGAGCAGCAGATCCCACAGCGTCTGTTCAGGATACTATGAAAGGCAAGCTGCCCCAGAAGAAGCTGGTCCGCGAAGCGGCACACGGCTACAGTTCATACGGAAACCAGATCGGACTTGCTACGGGATATGTGAAAGAGATTTATCATCCCAATTATGCAGCAAAGAGAATGGAGATAGGCGCTGTGATGGGCGCTGCCCCCAGAAAAGATGTAAAGAGGCTCACATCTGACCCGGGAGATATCATTATTCTTCTGGGCGGACGTACAGGAAGGGATGGCTGCGGCGGCGCCACAGGCTCTTCTAAGGTGCATACAGAGGAATCTATAGAGACCTGCGGTGCTGAGGTACAGAAGGGAAATGCGCCTACAGAGAGGAAGATACAGCGTATGTTCCGCCGTCCGGAGGTTAGCCGCCTCATTAAGAAATGCAACGACTTCGGTGCAGGCGGTGTGTCTGTGGCAATCGGCGAGCTGGCAGACGGACTCCATATCTACCTGGATAAGGTACCGAAAAAATATGCAGGCCTGGATGGGACAGAGATCGCTATTTCTGAGTCACAGGAGCGTATGGCAGTAGTAGTAGATCCCAAGGATGTGGAAGAGTTCCTGAAATATTCTGTTGAGGAGAACCTGGAGGCAGTTGAGGTGGCAGTAGTGACAGAGGCTCCGCGTCTGGTGCTTATCTGGAGAGACGAGGAGATCGTCAATATCTCCAGAGCCTTCCTGGATACAAACGGCGCACATCAGGAGACAGCTGTAGAGGTTGAGATGCCGCCTGAGACAGACAAGTATTTTGTCAGGGAAGAAGTGTCAGATGTAAAGGGAAAATGGCTGGATACGCTTAAGAGCCTGAATGCCTGCTCACAGAAGGGACTTGTGGAAATGTTTGACAGCTCCATCGGTGCAGGCAGCGTTCTTATGCCATATGGCGGAAAATACCAGCTTACAGAGACACAGGCCATGGTTGCCAAGCTTCCTGTATTAAAAGGCAAGACAGACACAGTGACAATGATGAGCTATGGATTTGATCCCTACCTGTCCAGCTGGAGTCCGTATCACGGCGCCGTGTATGCAGTTCTGGAGTCAGTAGCGAAGATCGTGGCAGCGGGCGGAGATTTCAGCAGCATCCGTTTTACCTTCCAGGAATACTTCAGGAGGATGACAGAGGACCCGAAGCGCTGGAGCCAGCCTTTTGCAGCCCTCTTAGGAGCTTATTCTGCGCAGCTGGGATTTGGTCTGCCTTCTATCGGAGGAAAGGACAGTATGTCCGGTACCTTCAACGAAATAGATGTGCCGCCGACTCTCGTTTCATTTGCAGTTAACGTGGCCAGTGAGAAGACTATGATCACACCTGAGCTCAAGAGTGCAGGAAATAAGCTTGTCGTACTGAAGATTGAGAGAGATGAATATGATCTGCCTGTCTACACTCAGGTCATGGAACAGTATGGAAAGTTCCACGAGGATGTGAAAGCGGGAAGGATACTCTCTGCATATACATTAGATGCAAATGGTCTGGCAGCTGCGCTCTCCAAGATGGCGTTCGGCAATAAACTCGGAGTAAAGGTAGAACACAATGTGGATGCCAGAGACTTGTTTACAGAAGGCTTCGGCTATATTGTGGCTGAGGTTCCGTCAGATAAAGTTGGTGAGCTTTCTATCACATATACAGTTGTAGGCGAAGTTCAGGAAAAAGCCGCCTTTGATTATTGTGACGTATCAATCACCATGGAAGAGGCCCTGGAAGCATGGATGGGAACTCTGGAGAAGGTGTTTAAGACACGTTCAAATGCTGAGGCTGAGAGCGATATTCCGGACAGGCTTTACAATACAAAGGAAGTATATGTATGCAAGAACAAAGTAGCAGTGCCGAAGGTGTTTATACCTGTGTTCCCGGGTACAAACTGCGAATACGACAGTACAAAAGCCTTTGAGAGGGCAGGCGCTGAAGTGGACGTAAAAGTGTTCAGGAACCTGACGGCGGACGATATCAGGGATTCAGTGGAGATATTTGAGAAATCCATCAACCAGGCCCAGATCATTATGTTCCCGGGAGGATTTTCAGCTGGTGACGAACCGGATGGTTCCGCTAAGTTCTTCGCAACAGCCTTCCAGAATGCCAAGATCAGGGAAGCTGTGATGCGTCTGTTAAATGAAAGAGACGGACTTGCACTTGGTATCTGCAATGGATTCCAGGCTTTAATCAAGCTGGGACTGGTGCCGTATGGAGAGATCACAGGTCAGACAGAAGATTCTCCTACTTTGACCTTTAATACGGTGGGACGCCATATATCCAAGATGGTTTATACAAGGGTTGCATCAAATAAATCACCGTGGCTGGCAGGCGCTGCACTGGGAGGAATCTATACGACTCCGGCTTCACATGGGGAAGGACGTTTTGTAGCCAGCAGAGAATGGATAGACAAGCTGTTTGCCAATGGACAGGTGGCTACCCAGTATTGTGACGCTGACGGCAGACTTACAGGAGATGAAGAGTGGAATGTAAATGGTTCCTATGCGGCTATCGAGGGAATTACCAGCCCTGACGGAAGAGTGCTTGGAAAGATGGCCCACGTAGAGCGCCGTGATGAATCTGTGGCAATCAATATCTACGGAGATCAAGATCTGAAGATATTTGAATCAGGTGTTGCTTACTTTAAATAAAAATCAGATAGGCTTTTACAGTCCCCATACAGATGGTTCATCTGTATGGGGACTTTTTTGTTTCAATGTAACCCAAGTTATAGATCCGCCAGGGGAACGAAGCGCACTTTGCTGAAGCATTCTTGAATTTATAACGCAACAAAATGTAGCATATTTTAATGCATTCATGAAAAAAAGAAACTAAAAAGTTGCATAATCAGAGAGATGATACAAAATGATGCATTTATAAATGATATGTTGCAAACAATCTTTCCTTGTTGTATAGTATTGTGTATGCGGCTCTGATTATATTAACGGTGGTGGGCTGACTAAGGGCCGACAAATATATAAGGAGAGAGAGTTATGAAAACGAAAGAAGAAACCGGCCTGTTTATACTTAAAGGCAAGGAAAAGAAAAATGTGCTTGCGGACGAATGTGACAAAAAGAAGCTGCTGGATATTGTGCAGCAGATCAAAATCTGTCTTCCATTCAAGGTGTATGCCTATTGCGTACTTGACAGCGAGGCCAGATTTATTTTTAAAATGCCTGCAGATGCAGAGGAAGAAGTATTATGTGATATAGCCGATGATTTTACAGCGTATTACAGGCTGAACAGGGAGATAAAGGGAGCTGTGATACGGGATGCCCGCAGAGCCAGGGTGTTTGATTCCAAAGATAAGCTGAAGAAAAGCTGGCTGGAGCTCCACAATCTGCCTGTTAAAAAAGAGTTCGTTAAGAGGGCGTCCGATTACTGGTGGAGCAGTTATCAGGATTATTCAGGCAGATATCTGAGCGGGATCGTGAGTCAGGAGCCGATGCTGCATCTGCTGGATGAAAATATTGATAAAGCCAGAAAAAAGTTTTCCAGCTACTATAAAAAACGTTAATTTGATAAAAATGTAATGCAAAAAAGCGAAATTTAATTTTTATTTAAGAAAATAAATGGTATAATAACTGCATGGGTAGTTTTGTGAAAGGCTCAGCGCGGGGACGCGCATCTAAATGAGGAGGATAAAATGAGAAAAACGGTATTATTGCTGGCGGCTGTTCTTACTGCCGCAGTTCTGGGAGGCTGTAATGGCAGTGAAGGAAAAGAGCAGAAGGCTGATACGGAACAGAAGACTGAGGCGGTTATGCATGAGACATCCGGGGCTGCTGAAGTGATAGGTGATGTTCCTCTTGCAGAAGCAGAGAAGACGGAAGCAGGGCAGACAGAAGCAAACATACCTTCACAGAATGACACACAGGCAGTTCAGGAGACAGAGATGCTCACTGAGAAAATGACGCTCACTGAGGCAGGTGTGCCTGAGGCGGACTGGAATGGAACGTATGTAAAAGAAGGGGAGTCGCTGACAATGGAAGCTGTGGACGCCACATCCTTTGAATTCCAGTTTGGAACATCGGGGATAAATGGAGTCGCCAGGATCAGCGAGAATCCCAACAGCGCCACATACGAAGGTGATGACCATTACATGGTCCAGTTTGTATTGTCTGACGGGCAGGTAGACGTGACTGTTCTGACACAGGACAGCCAGTCGGAGAGTTCTCCCATAAATGGTTTATATGAATTGAAAAAGTAGTGATCACAATGCAAAGGAGGAAGGTATATGAGGCTGGCAGATATCGTTCAGGGTGTTCAACATTTGGGGATACCGGTTGTTAATTTAAACGAAGCGGTAAACTGGTATGAGGAAAAGCTCGGTTTCCGCAGGGTACAGCAGAAAATAGTCCTGAATCCCAATTATATGGAGATGGCTATTCTGGTTCTGGGCGATATTATGCTGCAGATATACCAGCCTTCAGGCAGAGAAAGAATTGAAGTGGCAAAAAGGCGCGACGGCATACTTGACCATTTTGCCATAGAGGCCCCGGATATTGAAGAATGTGCCAGGGAGGCTTTGGAGAAAGGAATGCAGGTACATTCCTCAACGCCTGATGGTATTATTCATTATACGACACTTGGGGAAAAGGGCGTAAAAGGGATTAATTTTGCAGGTCCAAACCAGGAGGTAGTAGAATTCTGCCACGACAACAGCATTGGATATGGAGCAAGGAAAGGCCTTCAGGGGTGGGCGCATCTTGCGCTTAAAGTGAGAGATCTGGAACGCTCCAGGGAATTTTACGGTAAGCTGGGATTTAAAGAGTGCGGCGGGGGTTATCTGATGACGGATGACGGCCGCCTGGAGATCGCATTCATGAAGAACAACGGATTTATGCTTGAAATCATTCAAATGGCAGGGCAGGGCCTGTTGGAACTGGATAAAAGGACATCGGGACATATTGACCACATTGCCCTCGATGTGTCGGATATCTCAGATGCGCTGTTTCTTGCAAAAAAAGAAGGCTTCAGGATGATACATTATGTAGTCCAGACACTTCCGATACTGGAACGCGGGATCCGCTTTTTTAAAGTCATGGGACCAGATGGAGAAATAATTGAATTTGCTGAAAAAAACTACTTGACATTTTGAGGAATTTAATAGTATAATAGCAAAGCAGTCCGATACAAGGGCTGCTTGACATGGGATCTTAGCTCAGCTGGGAGAGCATCTGCCTTACAAGCAGAGGGTCATAGGTTCGAGCCCTATAGGTCCCATGATAATTAAATATGGCGGAATAGCTCAGTTGGCTAGAGCACACGGTTCATACCCGTGGTGTCGAGAGTTCAAATCTCCCTTCCGCTATTACTAAGCAGAGATGATAAAGTCTCTGCTTTTTTATTTTTCAGGAAACTTCATTTCCAGCAAAACAAAAACCTCCGGGGGATGCGCGGCTATTAATATTTCATAAACAAAAGTGAAACGTAACGTCAATAAAGGGATGATATTCTTACACCATCAAGTAAAGCAGAGACAAATGAAAGGGAGATAAGCAGTATGGCTAAATCAAAGTTAGTAAAAGCAAATGAAAAGATTGCCGAAGGTGTAGTTGACGGATACAAAAAAATTGAGAAAGGTGTAGTTGGCGGTTACAAAAAGATTGAAGAGGGAGCAGTAGGAGGTTTCAATAAGATAGCTGATAAGTTTGTAGACAACTTTCTGACAAAGGAGGGCGAATCCGTAGAGGACGCGAGAGCCAGACTTGCAAAGGAACAGAAGGAAAGAGAAGAAGCGGATAGGTTGGCTTTCGAAGAACGGCAGGCAAGAAGAAAGGCAGGTGTTGAATAATGAAAAAGAGTACATTTACTGCAATGAGTTTAGGAACGATTGGCGGCATATTATTTGCCCTGGGAATGTGCATGGCGCTGATTCCGGAATGGAATGCATTCAGGCCCGGGGTTATTATGGGGGCAGCAGGTGCGGTTGTGCTGCTGATCATGGCAGGCGTTTGGAGAAAAATGGAAAACAAAGCTCCCATTAGGCTTTCAGGGAAAACAGTAGGAGCAGTTTTGATTGGAGTTATCGGAGCCCTGCTTCTGGGAGTGGGTATGTGCCTTACAATGGTGTGGAGCAATTTGGTACTGGGCATTGTGATAGGGATCATTGGAATTATTGCTCTCCTCTGCCTGATTCCTTTTGTAAAAGGATTAAAGTAAGCGGCGGCAGGAAGGATTAACCTGTGCAGGAAAAATGGAATTACCGGCGTCACAGTGTGTTATGATCTTTGTCATAGGAATACAGGGTATCCGCTCCTAAGGGAAAACAATATAGTTGTGCAGTTTCGGTAAAAAAATATTGGACAGGATATTTGATAGTGAAAAACTGATGGAATAAATTGAGATACCAAATTAATGCTTTAGTGAGAAAGAGCGAAATATAAGTATAAATGTATAAAAAAGTTGAACTGTATGCACAATTTCTTAAGTTTTCTTAAGGAACATAAGAATATTTTTTGTATTAATTAATGAAAAGGGCATGATTTTCCGGGACAAGTATGATAGGATAACCTCTGTAATGATTATCGGGATAATCTGGTTATCCCAAAATGAGGAGGAAATTAGTATGAAGAAAAAAGTTATTAGTTTAATGGCAGTTATGGCTTTAGCAGGAGCTTTAGCAGTAGGATGTGGAGAAAAAGCAAAAGAAACAGAAGCAAAGACAGAAGCAACAACAGAAGCAAAGACAGAAGCTAAAACAGAAGCAGCTGAAACAGAGGCAGCACAGACAGAAGCTAAAACAGAAGCAGCAGCAACTGAGGCAGCACAGACAGAAGCAGCTGAAACAGAAGCAGCAGCAACAGAAGCGGCTGAAACAGAAGCAGCAGAATAATGTAAAATTAAAAGAGCTTCCGGTATTCCGGGAGCTTTTTTTTAATTCCATACACCTCCGTGCATCCCATAATTCAGATCCTTGCGGATGCATGGAGGTGTATAGAATACTTTGCTCTCCGGGAAAAACCTCCGGAGAGGGATGCAATAATAACAAATATGACTAAATAACCAGGATAAAAATTGTAGAATAAGACGAAATGATGATCCGGCATCAAAGAAAGCATAAAAGTCCTATCTAAAAACCTGATTAGGAGCTATTATTAATTAACAGGATATACGGCAGATTAAGGAGGGGATAAGTTCATGGAAGACAGAGAGTTGATTAAAGAGGCATACAGAGCTCAGCAGTATTCATATTCACCATACTCAGGTTTTCAGGTAGGCGCGGCTCTGCTTGGCAGGAGCGGCCGGGTATATACAGGGTGCAATATAGAAAATGCTGCATATTCACCCACAAACTGTGCTGAAAGAACGGCATTTTTTAAGGCGGTTTCTGAAGGAGAGACGGAATTTAAGAAAATCGTTATTGTGGGAAACAAAAGAGGGGCATCTGAAGAGGAAAGGGATTATTGTGCGCCATGTGGTGTGTGCAGGCAGGTGATGGCGGAATTTTGTGATCCCGGAGAATTCCTTGTAATTCTGGCAAAGGGAGAGGATGATTACAGGGTCTTCCGCCTGGAGGAATTGCTGCCTCTGGGATTTTCAAAGGATAATCTGCAGAGTAAGGCAGATCGTAGTTATTCAGTAGGTTACGGCAGATCATAGAAAAGGAGTGTCAGATATGAAATATGCAGAAGAAGGTTTACAGTATCATATTGGAGTAAGGACAGGGGAAGTCGGCAAATATGTGATCATGCCGGGGGATCCCAAGAGATGTGAAAAGATTGCAAATCATTTTGACAATGCCATATTAGTTGCTGACAACAGAGAATTTATTACTTATACAGGATACCTGGATGGCGTGAAGGTGAGCGTTACTTCCACGGGAATCGGCGGGCCTTCAGCGGCAATCGCCATGGAAGAGCTGGTGAAGGCCGGAGCTGACACCTTTATACGTGTTGGAACCTGCGGCGGCATGGATCTGGATGTGCAGAGCGGTGACGTGGTTATAGCCACAGGAGCCATCAGGATGGAGGGAACCAGTAAGGAATATGCGCCCATTGAATTCCCGGCGGTAGCTGATCTGAGTGTCGCCAATGCCCTTGCAGCGTCAGCCGGAAAGTTAGGCTACCGCTGTCATACAGGCGTAGTAGAGTGCAAAGACTCTTTCTATGGACAGCACGAACCGGAAAAGATGCCGGTCAGCTATGAGCTGCTCAACAAGTGGAATGCCTGGCTGCGCCTGGGATGCAAGGCTTCTGAAATGGAGTCTGCAGCGCTGTTTGTCGTCGGCAGCTATCTGAAGGTGCGCGTTGGTTCTGTATTCCTTGTGGTGGCAAATCAGGAAAGAGAGAAGCAGGGGCTTGCCAACGAGGTGGTTCATGATACAGAGAAGGCCATTACCACAGCCGTAGAGGCTCTGCGCATGCTGATTAAAGAGGATGCGTAACACGGAGATTCTTTTCTTGACATTTCCTTTAATTCTATGTTATAGTTATTGCCAATATAAGGGAGTAGTCAGCGCTTTATAGCGTGATGAGGCCAACATACTGGAATCGGGATTCCTGGCTTTGTATTAAATGACGAGACTTATCTGTTAAAATACAGATAAGCCTCGTTTTTTGTGCATAGCAATAGTATGATCACATTCTAAGGAGGAAAGAAAAATGAGTTTATGGGAGTTGTTTATTATCGCGGTAGGATTATCAATGGATGCATTTGCAGTATCCATCTGTAAGGGGCTGTCTGTACAGAAAGTCTGTCCCAGGCATTGTCTGACGGCAGGAATATATTTCGGAGGCTTCCAGGCAATTATGCCGCTGCTGGGCTATCTTCTGGGTACACAGTTCCAGGCGCTGATCACAAGTGTAGACCACTGGATCGCGTTCATACTTCTGGGGCTGATCGGAGTCAATATGATCAGGGAGTCACGCAGTGAGGAAGAAAAACTGGACGGCTGCTTCAGCTGCAAGGCGATGCTGCCTTTGGCTGTAGCCACAAGCATTGATGCTCTGGCAGTGGGAGTAACTTTTGCTTTTCTGCAGGTTGATATTGTGTCGGCCGTGATTTTTATAGGCGTAGTGACCTTTATATTCTCCGCAGTGGGTATCAAGGTTGGAAATGTATTTGGGGAAAAATATAAGTCCAGGGCTGAGCTGTTTGGAGGGCTTGTGCTGGTGGCAATGGGCATAAAGATATTGATTCAGCACTTGATGGGATAATTTTAGATTGCACGTTTTTCTTTTCAGAAATGGGGAAACATGTTAGAATAAAGGCATTCAAGAAAATTAACAGGGAATCTGCCGCCTCTGGGGGCAGAGAAATGAAGGAGTGTATATATGCGGGTTGGTATGGGATATGATGTGCACAAATTGGTGGAGGGCCGCAGGCTCATTTTAGGAGGGGTGGATATCCCCTATGAGAAGGGGCTTCTGGGACATTCTGATGCAGATGTGATACTGCATGCTGTCATGGATGCTCTTCTGGGAGCGGCGGCGCTGGGAGATATCGGAAAACATTTCCCGGATACAGATGAGAAATACAGAGGTATTTCCAGCATCGCGCTTTTGGAGCATGTGAGAGGGCTGCTGGAGGAAAACAACTATCTGATCGAAAATATAGACGGTACGATCATCGCCCAGCGGCCAAAGCTGAGGCCGTATATTGAACAGATGGAAGAAAATATAGCCAGTGCGCTTAAAATAGAAAAAAACAGGGTCAATATAAAGGCCACTACAGAGGAAGGGCTTGGTTTTACAGGCACTGGTGAGGGTATCTCGGCCCAGGCCATATGCTGCCTGCTTCCGATCATGGACCTGGTGGCTGACGACAGGGCGTCTTTTGGAGGGTGCCCCGGCTGCGGCGGCTGCCGCGGAAAAATAGAGAAGTAAATAAAAGAAAATAAAAGAAGATAATTATATGGCAAATGTGCGTCAGGAGAACATGTATGCTGAGACTGAAGAAGCTGGAAAAAGATGAGAACCGGAGGACGAGGCCGCTTTATGAGGAAATATTTACTGAGGACAGCAAGGACTTTGTAGATTATTATTATCACTGTAAGGCATCTGAAAATGAAATATATGTGATAGAAGAGTATGACAGCGCCCGGGAGGATCAGGATGAGGGGGAGATCGTGTCAATGCTTCACCTGAATCCATACAGGCTCTCAGTCTGCGGTTCAGAGATGGACTACCATTATATAGTGGCAGTGGCAACAAAAGAGAGATGCCGCCATCAGGGAATGATGAAGAAGCTTATCCTGACATCCCTGGGAGAAATGTATGAGAGAAAAGAACCCTTTACATTTCTGATGCCAGCTGCAGAAGCCATATATACTCCATTTGGATTCAGATATATGAATTGCAGGAAAACTGCGGTTGTGAAAAGAGACAGGATCACAGAGCACTCTTCCGTGGACGGCAGTCAGGATCTGACAGCGGCAGAAGAGAGCGGGAGGTTTTGGTGCACCGTGGCCGGACCAGGGGATCTCGAGGCTTTGTCATCGTTTTCAGGACAGTATCTGGAAAATAATTATGATATATATGCTGTGCGGAGCACACAGTATTGTGAGCGGCTGTTAAAGGAGCAGGTGAGTGAGAACGGCAGGATAGTTCTTATGAAGGATGGCAGCGGCCTGGCAGGTTATTTTCTCGCTCCTGATAAGGCTGTTCACCCGGAGGACGGGCTTGTGGAAATAAGGGAGCCTGCTGCCAGGAAAGAACTGCTGGGCCTGCTTTTGGAGGCTGCTGCCGGATGGCTGGATTCCTGTGAAAAGATAAGGCTTCTGGATTTCGGGGATGATCTGGAATGTGTACTGGCAGAAGAATACAGCGCTGATATAGAAGATGTGCCGCTCATGATGGGCAGGATCGTCCATCTGGAGACTCTGATGGAATCCCTTAGGACAAAGAAGCAGGTTTCCTTCTATGTGATTGTGGAGGATGAGCTTTTGGTCCAGAACTCCGGGGCATATTACTGTACCCTGGGAAGCACAGGGAGCAGCTGCAGGAGAGTCACCCACAGGGAGGCCAGGGAGAAGGGGGCACCCGTCGTCTCAGCGGCCAGGCTTGGAGAAGAGATATTTAAATCTAAAAAAATTTTTCTGGATGAGACAGTGTGACGTGATCCCTATTGACAAACAGAAAAATATTGCATAGACTAGTTCCATATCTGTTACTGGCCGCGGAGTGTGTTACTGGTCGGAGTGAACAGTAATGTATTTCTTGCCGGGCGGCAGGAGGAAGAGAGGAAAAAAGAGATGAAAATATATAATACATTGACAAAACAGAAGGAAGAATTTATTCCATTGGAGCCCGGACATGTCAGCATGTATGTCTGCGGACCTACAGTTTATAATTTTATCCATATAGGAAATGCACGGCCCATGATCGTATTTGATACAGTAAGACGATATATGGAGCATAAAGGATATGATGTAAATTATGTATCCAACTTTACAGATGTGGATGATAAGATTATTGCCAAAGCCATTGAAGAAGGTGTGACGTCTGAGGAAGTGGCACAGCGTTATATTGCGGAGTGCAAGAAGGATATGGCAGACATGAATGTGAAGCCGGCTACCACGCATCCTCTGGCTACCCAGGAGATCGGCGGTATGATAGAGATGATCTCTGATCTGATAGAGAAGGGGTATGCATACAACGTAAACGGCACAGTGTATTTCAGGACAAGAAAGTTTGAAGAATATGGAAAGCTCTCTCACAAGAACCTGGAGGATCTGAGGTCGGGGAACCGCTCTCTGCTCGTATCAGGAGAAGACCAGAAGGAGGATCCGCTGGATTTTGTTCTCTGGAAACCAAAAAAAGAGGGAGAACCGGCATGGGATTCACCATGGAGCGCAGGGCGGCCGGGTTGGCATATTGAGTGCTCAGTAATGTCAAAGAAATACCTGGGAGAAGAGATAGATATACATGCAGGCGGCGAGGATCTCGTATTCCCCCATCATGAAAATGAGATCGCACAGAGCGAGGCATGCAATGGCAGACATTTTGCGCGCTACTGGATGCACAATGCATTCTTGAATATTGATAATAAAAAGATGTCAAAATCTCTGGGCAATTTCTTTACTGTCCGTGAGATCGGTGAGAAATATGACCTCCAGGTATTGCGTTTCTTTATGCTCAGCGCCCACTACAGAAGCCCGCTTAATTTCAGCGCGGAACTTATGGAGTCATCCAAGAATGCACTTGAGCGTATCGTGACAGCAGTGGAGAATCTGAAGTTTTTAAAGGAGGCTGCCAAAACTGAGGAATTAAAGCCGGAGGAAGCAGCAGGACTTACAGAGCTGGATGCCTTTGAGAAAAAATTCGATGAGGCAATGGATGACGATTTTAATACAGCAGATGCTATCTCAGCTATTTTTGAGCTGGTGAGGTTTGCAAATACCACGGTGGGTGGGGAGAATTCAAAAGCTTATATCCAGGCTGTGCTGGATAGGGTTACAGCCCTGAGCGATATCCTGGGACTCATTGTGGAGAAGAAAGAGGAGATGCTGGATCAGGATATTGAAAAGCTGATTGAGGACCGCCAGACTGCCAGAAAAGCAAAGGATTTTGCGAAGGCGGATGAGATCAGGAACCTGCTGCTGGAGAAGGGGATCATCCTGGAGGATACAAGAGAAGGTGTGAAATGGAAAAGGGCATAGAATCCCTGGCGGCCTATCTGAAGGAAGAATTTCAGATGGGGGAGGTGGATATCAGGACATATTCACCTTTGACGCTGGCCTACATAGGAGATGCTGTCTATGATCTGATCATACGGACTTTAGTTGTGGAGCGGGGAAACTGCCCGCCCCACAAGCTGCATAAAAGGACAAGCCAGATCGTGAAGGCGCCTGCCCAGGCGGAAATGATTGAGAGGATACTGCCGCTGCTTGGCGGGGAGGAAGAACAGATATATAAAAGAGGCCGCAATGCAAAATCGTTTTCTACGGCCAAAAACGCGTCTGTGCTGGAATACAGAAAGGCTACGGGCCTGGAAGCCCTGATGGGCTTTCTGTACCTCAGGGGTGATATGGGGCGTATCGTAGAGCTGGTAAAGGCCGGGCTGGATAAAGGAGAAGAAGGATGAGATACGAAGAACTGACTATAGAGGGGCGCAATGCTGTCATGGAAGCTTACCGTTCAGGAAAGACCATAGACAAGCTTTTTGTGCTGGACGGATGCCAGGACGGCCCGGTGCGCTCTATTATAAGAGAAGCTAAGAAACAGGATACCCTGCTCAGCTATGTGGCAAAGG
The DNA here is from genome assembly GCF_024622195.1 of Murimonas intestini. Lineage (NCBI taxonomy): Bacteria > Bacillati > Bacillota > Clostridia > Lachnospirales > Lachnospiraceae > Murimonas > Murimonas intestini. The sequence continues at coordinate 142,082 of NZ_JANKBI010000009.1, read as the reverse complement.
AAAGACTTGACCAGATGTCTGAGACAGGAAAGCATCAGGGCGTCATAGCCTATGCCGCTGCATATGAATATGCTGAGGTAGAGGATATGCTGAAGCTGGCTGAGGAAAAAGGAGAACCGCCGTTTCTGTTTTTGCTGGATAATATTGAAGATCCCCATAATCTGGGGGCCATCATCAGGACTGCGAATCTGGCAGGTGCCCACGGAGTCATTATACCGAAGCGCCGGGCAGTGGGACTGACGGCCACTGTGGCAAGGACGTCGGCAGGGGCATTGAATTATACGCCTGTGGCAAAGGTGACAAATCTCTCGGCAGTTATTGAAGAACTGAAGGAGAAAGGGCTCTGGTTCGTCTGCGCAGATATGGGCGGCGAGGTGATGTACAGCCTGAATCTGAAAGGCCCCATAGGGCTTGTGATCGGCAGTGAAGGAGAAGGGGTCAGCCGGCTGGTTAAGGAGAGATGTGATTTTGTGGCATCCATTCCAATGAAGGGAGATATTGATTCATTGAATGCTTCTGTAGCAGCAGGCGTGCTGGCATATGAGATCGTGCGCCAGAGGATGTCGTAGATGGGCAGATATGATGATTGTGCCGATGAGGAACTGCTTGTGCAGGCCAAAGAAGGTAATGCGGAGATTATCGATCATATCATGGAGAAATACAAGCACCTGGTCAGGAAAAAGGCCAGGGCTTTGTATCTCATGGGCGGAGATAATGACGACCTGATCCAGGAGGGAATGATAGGCCTTTTTAAAGCCATCCGGGATTTTGACCAGGCAAAGGAGGCTTCCTTCAGGAGTTTTGCGGATATGTGCATCTCACGGCAGCTTTACAGCGCCATACAGGCATCTAACAGACAGAAGCACGTTCCTCTTAATACATATATATCCCTGTACTCGGGGACAGTCAGCCAGGATGAGCGTGAGATACCCCTTCAGGAGGTTCTGGCCTCTTCGGGCCTGGATAATCCGGAGGAACTTGTGATCGGTCAGGAGAATGCCCGGATGATGGAGGAAGAGCTGAAGAAAAGCCTCAGCCTCTACGAGAGGGAGGTGCTGAGCCTCTATCTGGAGGGAAAGGACTATGCAGAGATAGGAAGTATAATGGGAAAGACACAAAAATCCATTGATAATGCCCTGCAGAGGATCAGGAAGAAGGTGTTGACGGGAATTGAACCGTGACCTTCTCATTACCCAAAAAGTTCACATGCGTTACATGATTGTATTATTACCTTTGCTATGGTATTATTTATTTATGGAGCAATCGTGTACAACAAGGTGGTCAGCCTCCCATACTTTACAAAAGAGGGGAGGTGGTGCGGATGAATACATATGAAGTTCTCAGCCTTTTGTTTTTGGGCGGTACTTTTCTCATTGCACTGCTTGCCTATATAGATAGGAATAACAAGCAAAAATAAATAAGCCTACCTTTGTACTTGGCAGTCGAGGTAGGCTTATGTCCACTTAGAGGCTAACCACTTTGTGGGCGGTTGCTCCTGTTTCTATCTTTATTATAGCATAAATTCTTTGAATGTAAAGGAAGATATTTAAGGCCTCTCGAAGATGTCTTCCTCGAAAGGCCCTAATTCCCAATGATATCAAAGCTGTTGACGGGAATCGAACCCGTGACCTCCTCACTACCAATGAGGTGCGCTACCGACTGTGCCACAACAGCTTATAGCAAATGAACTGCTACGATTAGAAATTTTATCATATCAGTGTTTGAATGTCAATGGATTTTCAAAAAATTCTTCAAGGACCAAAGGAGGCAGAATATGACTTCCGTACTGCTGCGGGCTTTTTCTTTTACTCTTGTCATTGTTATCGGTATTGTCATGCGGTCTTCAGGGCTTGTAAGCAGCAATGCCGGGGATGCTGTCAAGAAATTTTTAATATATATCACCCTGCCGGCTGCGATCATTACAAACTTTTCCGCTATCACTGACATAGGTGCGGAGATGGTGCTGATAGCACTGCTTGGCATAATTGCCAATGTGATCATGATCGCTGCAGGCGCTCTTATTACAAGACACAGGACACGAGGTGAGCAGGCGCTCAATATGCTCTGTCTTCCGGCCTTTAATATCGGCGCGTTCTGCCTCCCCTTTGTGCAGAGCTTTCTTCCGGCGCTTGGCAGTGTCACCGCCTGCATGTTTGATGTGGGAAACAGCATCATGTGTACAGGGGGAACATATGCATTTGTTGCCGAATATACCTCAGAAAACAGGAGGGGGCTGAATCTGAAGTCATTCGCGAAACGTCTTATATCCAGCCCTCCGCTTGTTACATATGTCGTTATGTTTACACTGTCAGTTATGGGCCTGCAGCTGCCGGATGCCGTCCTGACCCTGGTAAACCCTATGGCCAGCGCCAATACATTCATAGCCATGCTGATGCTGGGGCTGCTGTTCCACCTGGAGCTGAAGAAAGAATACATAAAGGAGATCATACGCCTGCTGGGGCTTCGCCATATTTTTGCCGCCGTATGTGCGCTTATCTTTTACTTTTTTCTGCCTTTTGATCTGGTGATCCGGCAGACACTGGCCCTTTTATGTTTTGCGCCTATGAGCGCTGTCTCCCCGGCCTACATAGGCATGTGCGGAGGAGATGAGGGGCTGGCCAGCTGTGCAAACAGCATATCTATACTTTTCAGTCTGGTGATTATTACAATATTGCTTGGAATTATGGGATTGAATTAAAAATAACAAATTAACCGTGTATAAGGAGGAAAATAAAATGCATGCAGATATAACAAGAGAACAGGCCATGGACCTGCTGAAGAAGTATAATCAGGATGAATTCCACATGGTACACGCCCTGACAGTTGAAGGTGTGATGCGCTGGTACGCCAGGGAGCTGGGATATGGTGAGGACGAGGAATTCTGGGGACTGGTGGGACTTCTCCACGATGTGGATTTTGAAAAATATCCGGATGAGCACTGTATAAAGGCCCCGGAGCTGTTAAAAGAAATCGGTTCAAGTGATGAACTGATCCATGCTGTTTGCAGCCATGGCTATGGAATCACTGTAGACGTGAAACCGGAGCATGAGATGGAAAAGATCCTTTTTGCAGCGGATGAACTGACAGGGCTGATCGGAGCTGCGGCCAAGATGCGCCCATCCAAAAGTGTCATGGATATGGAAGTTTCCAGCCTCAAGAAAAAATTCAAGGATAAACGTTTTGCAGCAGGCTGTTCCAGGGATATTATACGGCAGGGGGCTGACCAGCTTGGATGGGAGCTTGATAAACTTTTTGAAATGACGATCCGGGCCATGCGTTCTTGTGAAGATGAGATAAATAAGATTTAACGGTTATTTGCAGCAAGATATAAAAGATATAAAATTCGCCTTGACTCTCACGCAACGTCAGGGATTACCATGTCCTCTAAGGAGGTGAAAGATGAAGACAGTAAAGGAAGTGTCGGAAATCACCGGAGTTAGTATAAGGACACTGCGGTACTATGACGAAATAGGACTGCTGAAACCGACACAGCTGACAGATGCAGGCTACCGCCTGTATGACAATGAGGCTATAGGGAGGCTGCAGCAGATCATGTTCTACAGAGAACTGGAAATTCCATTGGTGGACATTAAAGATATAATGGAAAACCCGGCTTATGACAGAACATGTGCCCTGGCAGCCCAGAGATCCCTTCTGGAAAGAAAGAGAAACCACCTGGACGGGATCATCGAGCTGATCACAGACGTGATGGAAGGAGCGAATACTATGAGTTTTGAAGCATTTAAAGAGGAAGAGATCGACATGATACTGGACCATATCCAGGAGAATATGCCCCGGGAGGAATTTGAGAGATTAGTAGAGAGATACGGGGACGGCAGCATTGAAAAATGGAGGGAGACATTTTCCGGGAATCTGAAGGATGAGAAGACGGGTGCGGAACTGATGAGACTGTATGGCAGTAAAGAGAAGGCGCTGGAATCAGCCACAGCACAGCCGTCAGATATGAGCAGGTACCAGAGGGAAAATGATGAAATTTGCAGAGAGCTTTACATGATAAAGGACTCAGGCGGTTCAGAGAAGGAGAAACAGCTGATAAGCAGGCTGGCGGAATGTTATAAGAAAATGTTCCGGCTGGATAACGCTAGGGCGCTGCTGACGGAAATGGCGGATGGTTACCTGAAGGATGAAAAACTCAGAGCGGCAAATGACAGTGTCTATGGAGAGGGCAGCTCTGAGTATATGGCGGGAGCTATACTGCGGTATTATGGGATATAAGATTAAAAAAATTTAACGTAAACAGTAAGGGAAATCCATATGCGAATGAGAAATAATTTACAAGATACCTTTTACAGCCAGATAAGAAGGCTTGTGATCCCAATTGTAATCCAGAACCTGCTGAGCGCCGCCGTCAATTCCGCCGATGTAGTCATGCTCAATTATGTGGGCCAGTCTTCCATATCGGCTGTATCTCTGGCATCCCAGTATGCCAGCGTCCTTTTTATGGTGTACTACGGCTTGGGGACAGGAGCCACTATGCTGTGCGCACAGTATTTCGGAAAGGGTGATATGAAAGCCATAAAGGCTGTGGAAGGCATCGCATTGCGGTTTTCTCTTGCTATATCCTCTGCGTTTGCCCTTGCAGCGCTTGCCATACCGGATCTGATGATGACTCTGTTTACGAGTGACCCGGAACTGATCAGGCTGGGATCTTCTTATCTTCGGATACTGAGCGTCAGCTACCTGTGCTGGGGGATCATAGAAATATATCTGGCTATTCTCCGCAGTATTGGAAGGGTGGTAATAAGCACTTCCCTGAATGCCCTTGCATTTACCTTAAATATTTTTTTGAATGCAGTATTTATTTTCGGGCTTTTCGGCGCTCCAAAGCTTGGAGTCACAGGTGTCGCTGTAGCTACCTCCACGTCCCGGGTGATTGAGCTGATTGCCTGTTTTATAGTCTCTGCTCTGAGCAGAGATATAAAATTGAAATTTTCTTATATGTTTATAAAAAACAAGCTGCTCTTCTCAGATTTTGTGAAACTGTCCCTGCCTGCCCTTGGCAATGATGTGGCGTGGGGAGTTGCTTTCTCCATGTATTCCGTGATCATCGGGCATATGGGCAGCGATGCGGTGGCGGCTAACTCTTTTGTTATAGTGGTAAGGAATTTTGGGACGATCCTGTGCTTTGGGATCGCCAGCGCCGGAGGTATACTGCTGGGCAGGGAGATTGGTGAGAACCGTCTGGAGGATGCCAAAAATGATGCCAGAAAGCTTATGAAGCTGACAGTGGCCAGCGGTGCATTAGGCGGGCTTATCATACTGGGCGCAACACCTTTTGTACTGCGGTATGCTTCACTCTCCGAGACGGCCATGCATTATCTGAAATACATGCTTCTCATCAATACTTACTATGTTATGGGGGCGGCAGTGAATACAACGCTGATAGCAGGAGTTTTCAGATCGGGAGGTGACAGCCGTTTTGGATTTATCTGCGATACCATCGACATGTGGCTGTATGCGGTTCCGCTGGGATTCTTTGCAGCTTTTGTGTTAAAGCTTCCGGTCATGTGGGTATATTTCCTGCTGTGTACGGATGAATTTGTCAAATGGCCGTGGGTGCTGAAGCACTATAAGAGCAACAAGTGGCTGCATAATATAACCAGGGATAATCTGTTTTAAAGCTAAATTTATTAAAAATATAGTTGACAAAAGCAGGGGTATCTCATATACTACTATAAATCTCTTTGCACTGCATTACATTCCTTATGGAATGTGCGATCAACAGTACAAACTGAGCAGGCGATGCCCGGGAGGGCGTGGGGCCGGGCCGCCAGATGGCGGCAGCAGATGGACGATAGACACATCTGTGGGACAGTGGTTGTTCTGCAGGTGTGTATTTTTATACCCTAAATTGAACAACTGGCTCTTGAGAATGGAGTGCCATAAGAGAAATCTAACAAGTCAAATGACGAAATGGAGGATTCTTTTATGACAAACGAAACTGGGAGTATGGCGGGACTGACCGCCGATGAAGCCGTCAGACTTCAGGAACAATATGGCAAAAATGTCCTGACGCAGGAAAAGAAAGAGGGTTTTCTGAAAAAGACAGTTCACATTATTTGTGAACCTATGTTTCTGCTGCTTTTGGTAGCTGCGGCTATCTACTTTGTGCTGGGTGAACCCCGAGACGGAATCATCATGCTGGTGTTCGTGGTGGGGATCATCAGCATTGATGTGATCCAGGAATGGAAAACTGACAAAACGCTGAGTGCCTTAAAAGACCTGTCAGCGCCTCACATTACTGTTATCCGGGATGGAACAGAACAAGTTATTGCCAGCGCTGATCTTGTTCCGGGGGATCTGATGATGATCTGCGAAGGCGTGAAGATTCCCGCTGACGGTGCTGTGGTCAGGTGTGCTGATTTATGTGTGGATGAATCTTCTCTTACCGGGGAGGCAGACGGTGTCTGGAAGGTGACGGCAGAGAAGGCAGAACCTGAGGGTGACTACTGGCGCAGGGACTATTGTTATGCAGGTACGCTGGTAATCCAGGGCACTGGCGTTGTACGGGTAGAGAAAACCGGCCAGAATACAGAATACGGCAAGATAGGTAAAAACGTGGCTGCCGCACCTGCGGAGGATACGCCGCTCCAAAAGCAGACAGGGAAACTTGTAAAGACATGTGCTGTTATTGCAGGTGTGCTGTTTATTCTGGTAGGGATTTTTACATGGCTGAATATACCGGATCACAGCCTTCGGGAGCGGTTGATTGAAAGCATCCTGTCCGGCGTAACACTGGCTATGGCCATGATACCGGAGGAATTTCCTGTCATCCTCACGGTATTCCTTTCCATGGGAGCATGGCGTCTGGCAAAAAAACATTCATTAGTTCGTAAACTTCCAAGTGTGGAGACTCTTGGCGCTGTCAGCGTGCTTTGCGTGGATAAAACAGGAACTATCACCATGAACCAGATGTCCGTGCAGGAGTTGTGGATAGCCAGCGGTGATGAGCTGTCAATGATAGAAACGATGGGACTTGGCTGTGAGACAGATACATATGATCCCATGGAAAAAGCCATGCTTTCCTGCTGTGAAGCCCATGGCATCACCAGGGGGCATCTCTTTGAAGAAAGTGGATTTCTGACAGAGTATGCATTTACCAACGAACTAAAAATGATGGGTCATGTGTGGAGACATGATGATGAGATCCTGATTGCTGCCAAAGGCAGTCCTGAACGCATATTTACGGTCTGCGGTATGACAGAAGAGCAGCGCACAGAGGCGGAACGCAAAAACCTGGAGCTTTCAGCTCAGGGGCTGAGGGTGATCGCCATTGCAGCAGCCAGGCCTGCAAGTGAGGGAGACATTCCGGCATCTCTTACAGAATGCCGTCTGACCCTGCTGGGGCTTGTGGGTCTTGCCGATCCGCCGAGGGAGGGTGTGAAAGAAGATATTGCGGTCTGCAGCCGGGCGGGAATCCGTGTAGTCATGATAACAGGAGACAATGGGATCACCGCATCTGCGGTAGCAAAAAAGGTTGGCCTGTCCCACAGTGATGAAATCATCACAGGTGATATGCTGAATGATATGAGTGATGAAGAACTGCGGGAGGCGGTCAGGAAAGTTTCCATTTTCTCCCGCGTGATACCGGAACATAAAATGCGGATTGTGAAGGCTTTCCAAATGAACGGGGAAGTTGTGGCCATGACAGGTGACGGGGTAAATGATGCTCCGGCTCTAAAATATGCCGATATCGGAATTGCCATGGGCAAGCGGGGGAGCGAGGTTTCCCGCGAAGCCGCCGACCTGATTTTGATGGATGATAATTTCACTACCATAGTGGAGACTGTTAAAGATGGACGGCGCATTTATGATAATATACGCAAAGCTGTAGGGTATGTCTTTACGATCCATATTCCCATAGCGTTTGCATCCCTGCTGGCTCCCTTCCTGGGTATCTCTCCCGCAGCTCTGCTGCTCCTGCCGCTCCATGTGGTGCTCCTGGAGGTCCTCATTGATCCTACCTGTTCTATTGTTCTGGAGCGGCAGCCGGCTGAGAATGATATTATGGAGCGCCGTCCCCGCAATGCGGATGAAAAGCTGCTGACAGCCGGCCTTTTGGGGAAAAGTGTCTTGCAGGGACTTACTGTGTTTGCTGCTTCTTTCGGAGCGTATTTTACAGTGCTGGCAGGCAATGCAGACAATGCGCCCACAGCGCGCTCCATCGGACTCGCTGTCATTATGCTGGCAAACTTGTTTCTTGTGCAGGTCAACAGCTCCGATCATGAGTTTGCTTTTCAGTCAGCGCAAAAATTAATGAAAGACCGTGTGATGTGGGCAGTGAACCTGGGAACGCTGGCATTGCTGTATCTTATCTTGTATACACCAGTATCAGGAGTGTTAAAACTGGCTGCGCTGCCTGTTCCCTTCCTGTTAGCCGCTCTTGGGCTGGGAGCTGGTTCTGTGCTGTGGTATGATCTGGTAAAACTGGCAAAGAAGTTAAAACGTAAGAAAAATACAGTATAGTTCACCCACGTAAAAGAAAAGTAAACCATTAAAAACCCTTGTATTTACCGTATTATTAAACCGATGGGGCACCATATCATGATTAAGCTTAACCAAATTTCCCTTTATATCCTGGAGCCGACTGACGACAAAGGCGGGAAGTTCGCTGGTTCGATTGCTGGAATATGTCTTTGGACTCGTTTTTTTGAGATATCATTAATCCATGCCTGAACAGTAGACTGGGTAAGCGTAGCCATTACAGTGTTGACATTTATGTATATTTTGCTATAATATATTTAACAAGACAGCCGACAGGTAGGTGCACACTACCCATCCCGGCGAGGTTAGTTAGCTAAAAGAAATAGCCGTTCCTAAACTTTGACGAGAGCAGGACGGCTATTTCTTATTTTTTAAATTCAGAATTGCTGTGATTAAAAGACCAACGGTCAGTATAATCATAAATTCCTCATATGTACTCATAAGGCATCTCCTCCTTCCGCAAGACTCGGAACGGATAGAGAGCTGCCGCCTGTTCGGCTGCCCGGGTAAGTATATTATTGTCTGCCCCTGGGGCGGGGCAGGTTCTTTTATTTACAAATTAATATTTAGGGGTTCTGGCGTATCCAATAAATGACAGGATTACTTCAATGATTACAAACATGAAATACATTGGAAATAATACCATCGCTACAGAATATAGGATTGCTCCTGCCAAGGCAAAGCCCCTTTTCTTCATAATCAGTCCTAAAGCATTGAATATGGCAGCTATAAATGTGGCGATAAGGTGTGGCATGACAAGTGCAGTTGCAATACCTGCGCCGATCTGTTCATAAGCGTCAGATCCTGAACTGGCAGCTCCCGACCAATAGAACACGCTATATATCAGGTAAAGTACACCCACAATCAAAGAAATCAGTAAACATATACTTAGTTTCTTTTTAATCAAAGACGGCGGAGCCTCATAAGGAACACCAAATTCCCGCGAATACTCTATAGGCGCTGCGCAGTTTGGACATTTGTCAGCTTTGTCTGAAAACTCTTTTCCACATTCTTTACATGTTATCATTGCCATAACTATTTCCTCCCTCATTTGTTTATAATCAAAGGCAATTTGCCTATTGATTCATCATCTTTCCGATCCTCAGATTTGGCCCAAAATATACTACATAATCATATATAGTAGTAAAAAAAATTTCGGGTTTCTTAGAAAATTAATATCATTTAAAGATGGCTGTAAAATAAAAGGATTCCCCTTATTACAAGGGAAATCCTATAATGGAGACGGTGGGACTTGAACCCATGGCCTCTTGAATGCCATTCAAGCGCTCTCCCAACTGAGCTACGCCCCCGGAAAATATGTTTTTATTATATCTTATCTTACTAAGTTTTTCAACTATATTTTTATTTAATTTGCCCCGCATGAGCGGGGCGCGTTACTGCTCACTCTGTGACCAGTAACACGCTTCGCGGTGCACAGAAACGTAGGGCGGTTACTTGTTAAAAATTATTTATAACGGTTCAGTACCTTCACAGTTACCTGCAAAATAGTTACAATTATTTTTCGGCTGTAAGGGAATCTATTTTCCTGAGTTCTTCAGCAGTAAAGGGAGAGTGTTTTATAACCTTCAGATTATCAAGGATCTGCTCAGGCTTTGAGGCTCCTATGAGGACGCTTGTGACGGCGCCGTCTCTGAGCACCCATCCGAGGGCCATCTGTGCGAGAGACTCTCCTCTTGATCTGGCTATGGAATCCAGCTGACGGATACAGTCCAGGCGTTCCTGGGTGAGCTGGTCTTTATGCAGAAAACGTCCATCTGTAGCTATGCGGCTGTCAGATGGGATCCCCTTTAAATACCTGTCAGTCAGCATTCCCTGGGCCAGGGGTGAGAAAGAGATGATTCCTTTTTTCTGCTCCACGGCAGCAGCCTTCAAACCATTGTTTTCAATGGTACGGTTAAAGATATTGTAGGAATTCTGATTAATGATGAACGGGCAGCCCATTTCTTTAAGGATTTTGCCCGCTTTTACCATGGTTGGCCCGTCATAGTTGGAGAGGCCGGCATAGAGAGCCTTTCCGCTTCTGACTGCCTGGTCCAGTGCATCCATGGTTTCCTCAAGAGGAGTTTCAGGGTCCATCCTGTGATGATAGAAGATATCTACATACTCCAAACCCATCCTCTGCAGGCTCTGGTCCAGGCTGGCAAGAAGATATTTCCTGCTGCCCCAGTCTCCGTATGGGCCGGGCCACATGGTATAGCCTGCCTTTGTGCTGATTATCATCTCGTCCCTGTATCCGGCCAAGTCTTCTTTTAAGATTCTTCCAAAATTTCTCTCGGCGCTGCCGGGTTCCGGTCCATAGTTATTTGCCAGGTCGAAATGAGTGATGCCATTGTCAAAGGCTGTAAAGCACAGCGCTTTCATATTACTGAAAGCTGCCGTATCACCAAAATTATGCCATAATCCCAGGGATACCACTGGCAGCTTCAGGCCGCTGCAGCCACAGCGGTTATAAGCTGTCTCATTGTATCTTGTATCACTTGCTTTGTACATGTAAATATTCTCCTTCTCTCTGTCATGGCATATACTGCAGCAGTCCGGCTGTCTTGGGATAGTGGCATGTGAACAGTACCCCCTGCGTTACTGTTCACTCCGTGACCAGTAACACGCTCCGCGATGCACAGAAACGGCAAAAACCGCCGTTTCGCGCTGCAACCCTCGGGATTTTCGTGCAAATATGCACGAAAACACCTCGCGGGATGGTGACGTGTGAACACTACCCCCCATGCTGCAATATATGTTTAGTTTTCAGCTCCTGTATTTACATATACTAACACTTCAAGTATACTTGAAGTCAACCGGGAATTTTACAATTCAGATAAGTATGGAGGATGGTATGAAAACATATACGATCAGGGAAGTATCACAATTATTTAATCTTCCGGCTTCTACTCTCCGGTATTATGAGGAGATGGGCATACTGACAAATATCGGGAGGTCAGATACCGGGCAGCGCATCTATACAGAAGCGCACATTAACCGTCTCAGGAGTATCTGCTGCTTCAAGGGGACCGGTATGTCTATCCCCAAGCTCCAGGCATTCTTTGCTTATGAAGAGAATGAAGAAGATCATATAGATGATATCCTGTCTCTTCTGTCAGGGCAGAAGGAGCAGGTGGAAAAACAGATCGTACAGCTTCAGGCTGACCTGGAACATGTAAAGAGAAAATTAAGCTATTATGGAGATATTAAGAGGTCAATAGAGTGCGGCATGCCGCGCCCATCCTGGGATGACTATAGAAAACCAGCCGGTAGTTTGGCAGCGCGAAACGGCGAATTTTGCAGTTCCGGTTAAGAGATGTCAGGCATAACAGCCCGGCCGCCAGCTGTATAGCTGATGGCCGGGCGGCAGTATGCAGAAACTGCGTCAGCAGAGTACGATGATCTTACGCGGTGTGGTCTGAGGCGGGAGGCTTCTTGTAGTCACGCCATAGAAGACGATAAGATAATGTCCGCCGGGCCTGCAGTTAAAGCGCTGGCCGTTTGCAGTGACAATCTGGGTTGCTGAGGATGGATTCAGCTTAAGAGAATGGTTTGCGGCATTTAGATTTCTGTCAAAGAAGTCTGCCATCACATTTTCATTAGCTCCTGTTCTTGCTATGAGAGCCGCCTGGTAGCGCGGAGGGTATATGAGCGGAACCGGAAGTGTTTCATCATAAAAAGCCGTGACGCGCATCCCTGGGCGCAGCTGCATATTATCCACCACATAGGTATCAGCATTGAGTATGAAGTTTACAACATTTTCAGATGTCCGGAGGGTAATAAGCTGATTGCAGCACTGGTTCTGGAAGGGTGCTATTTCCTGTATAATGCCTGTCACAGGCACAAAAATTGGGTTTGCCATTGAAATATTCCTTTTTTGTTTAAAATATGCAGATGAAACTGACTGGTTCCTTATCACTCTCTTTTTTCACCCACCTGAATCGTATGGAAGCCTTCACCGTGTACCTCATTTGATTCAAGGACAATGATAAAAGAGTCAGGATCGGCAGCCTTGACAGCCTTCTGTACGGCGTACATCTGTTTATTATTACATGCGCACATGACCACCTCTTTGTCATCCTGCCTGTATCCTCCGGCAGCTTTCAGAAGCGTGGAGCCTCTCTGGCAGCATTCTTCAATCGTGTTTGCTATCCTGGCCCCATCAGAAGTGACGATAAGGGCCAGTTTACCTGCATTTATTCCGTACATGACCTTGTCTGTAACAATTGCAAACAGATAGTTTACAATCATACCGTAGATAATGCCGTCTACATCCCGGAATATGAGCCCGCTGGCAAGTACGATCCCTACATCAGATAAAAAGGCGATTTTCCCTATGGACATGTGGGGTCTTACTGCCTTGACGGCCATGATAATGAAATCCGAGCCTCCTGTTGAGGAATTCTGCATATATATGAGTGCATACCCAAGTCCGGCTATCACACCTGTGCATATGGCGGAAAGGAGCCTGGGTCCTTCATATACAGGCAGCAGAGGGGCGCCAAAGTCGATGAGCAGAGAAGAGATGATCATCGAGCGGAGAGATCGCAGGAAAAAGGTGCGGCCAAGCAGCTTATAGCAGAGGATGGCCAGAGGGATGTTCATGACTATTGTGGTAAGCCCTACAGGCAGGCCGAACAGCCTGTAGAAGATGATAGAGATACCTGAGAATCCCGTCATGGGAAACTGTGCATTCATGGCGAAATTATAGATGCCGATGGCGATCAGGATGTTGCCAAGCAGCTCTATTGCAAAGGCCTTGATGCTTTCTTTGTGTTTGGAATTTAGTTTCATTTTCAGTTCCTCCATTCATATTGATCCGTGCAGGAGCGGGGAAGTACTGGGAACCCCGCTGTATTTTGCACATAAAAAAGAACGGATGCAAATTATAGTGATATAATTCGCATCCGCTCTTTTAGTAATATAAGTCTACCACAACATGAAAAAAATTGCAATAATTCTCGAAATCGAAACTGCTGCATAAACTAGAGGTGAGTTACTGTTCACTCCGTGACCAGTAACAGAGATGAGTAACTATTCAGCAGTGGTAATTGTGAAGATGTGAAGCAGCTGCAGATTTGAAAACTGCAGCCTGCCGGAAGGAATAAAATTATGGAAATTAAAAAAAGGATTCTTATGAACTCCAGTTGTTATAAAACCGGAAGAACAATATCACCCCAGGGAATCATGACCCACTCAACAGCCACGCCGGGTGGGACGGCGGAAGACTTTATCAGCTACTGGAATGGGGATGTGTCAGAATGTACGACTTATATTATTGATGATACGGGCATATACCAGCTGCTGCCGGAGAAACACAGAAGCTGGCATGCGGGTTCCCCGGCGAATGATATGTATATCAGCTATGAAATATGTGAGCCGGGTACATTCCAGTATAATGGACAGTGGGCCACTATGGGAAATTATGATCCCACCCTGCCTGAAAATATCAGGTATTTTAACACGGTATATGCTTATGCAGTGGAACTGAGCGCTTATTTTTGTAAAAAGTATGGGTGGGAACCTGATTCCAGCCATGTACTGTGCCATCAGGAGGGGTATCAGAAAGGAGTTGCCACAGATCACATCGATGTACTGCAGTGGTTCCCGAAACACGGGAAGAGTATGGATGATTTCAGGGCGGATGTCCGGGCATGTATGAATTCATCGGATGGCAGCTCCAAGCCGGATATTCAGATCAAATACTATGTCCAGGCCGGGTCATACAAGGATGAGAAGCTGGCCAAAAGTTTTTCAGCTGTTCTGGCACAAAAGGGTTTTCCGGCATTTGTAAAGAAGATTTCGGGCATGTACAAGGTCCAGGCCGGGGCATTTGAGAATATAGAAAATGCAAGGAAGACAGTGGAAAAATTGCAGGAGGCCGGGTTCGAAGCGTTTATCGTTGAAGGCTGAATAAGGCCGTAACAGTTCAGCTTTTAACTGTTCCGCGAAACTGTGTTATAGTCAGACGGCTGAATTGTAACATCAGGACCTGGCGTTCTGCTGAAATTAGTTGCACAATATTCCAGGAGCATTTATAATATAAGAGCAGGCCTGTATCTTTAATGCACAGACCATGAGCACATGATACAGGTGTGCAGAAATTACTGAACAGTTGCCATTCCTTTAGAAACATAGTGGTAAGAAAAGAAAAAGAGGTAGAAAAGATGAAAGATGAATTTATTACATTCACAATAGGAAAACAGAAGAATATTGCGTTGATCGCCCATGACGGGAAGAAAAATGAGCTTATCCAGTGGTGTGCAGACAATAAGTCAACTCTGGAAAAGCATTTTCTGTGCGGTACAGGAACGACAGCCAGGATGATCACAGAAAAGACAGGACTTCCTGTAAAAGGCTACAACAGCGGCCCTCTGGGCGGTGACCAGCAGATCGGGGCAAAAGTAGTAGAAGGAAAAGTGGATTTTATCGTGTTCTTTTCGGATCCTCTGGAGGCACAGCCTCATGACCCGGATGTAAAAGCGCTGCTGCGTATTGCACAGGTCTATGACATCCCCATTGCCAATAATAAGGCAACAGCAGATTTTATGATAACATCTGCCTTTATGGATAAGGAATATGAGCATCAGGTAATTAATTTTAAAAGAAATATCCAGGAGCGTGCAAAGTCACTTTAATGACTTACGCGGGGATTTAAAACCGGAGTGGAGAGCTCCGGTTTTAAATCACACTTTTGTTCTGATACAGCGGGGCTACTGCATCATTCCCTGAAGAACCTGATTTACAAGCTTGCCGTCTGCCCTGCCCTTTACCCTGGGCATCAGTTCTTTCATTATGCGGCCTTTGTCTTTAGCGGATGGTGCGTCTATCCCAAGTGACGTGAGAACTTCTGTGATCACGTTCCTGATCTCGTCCTCATTTAACATATGCGGGGCGAATTCCTCATAAACAGCAATTCTCTTTGTACATTCATCGATGATGTCTGTGCGGTCAGCTGGTGTCAGATCCAGAGTTTCCTTTGTCTGCTTGATCTCTTTAAGTACAACTTCATTCTCTTCTTCTTCTGTCAGATCCTCACGCTTATCGATAGCTTTATTTTTTAGGGCGGACAAAAGCATGGAAAGAGAATCTTTTCTTTCCTTTTCACCAGCCTTCATTGCTGCTACCATTGCACTTCTGACTTCATCTATTCTGCTCATTTTATATTCCTCCTGATTCATAATATGTTGGTTGTTTACAGTATCAAAACAGTACATCATGTAAGGCTTTTCAAAAATATTCAGGCTGTAAAGAATCTTGTCACAGCGTCTGTGAGTGAAATTTGGTCTGCGGTGCCCATCAGTTCCCTGGCTGAGTGCATGGCAAGAAGTGGAACACCGATATCAACAGTCTTTACAGGTACCTGGGCAGAGAGCGGAGAGCCGATGGTACCGCCGCCTGCCTGTCCGGTGCGTTTTACACAGCGCTGATATGGAATGCCAAATGTCTGGCAGAGGTTCATCAGACCGCCTACGGCTTCGCAGTCCCATGTATACTTCTGGTTACTGTCCATCTTGATCACAAATCCGCTGCCCAGCTTCGGGTATGTGGTAATATCATAGGAGGCCGGGTAATTGGGATGGAAACCATGGCCTACATCTACAGAAAGGATCATACTGCCCTGGATATCAGAGAGGAATGAGATCCTGTCCCGCCCAAGGGAAGCCCAGATCTTTTCCAGGATAATACTCAGCATCTGGCTGTCAGCACCCTGCTTTGTGCGGCTGCCAATCTCTTCATTGTCGAACAGGGCGGCCAGACTGATCCTGTCTGAGGGTGAGCTGTCCATCAGCCCATAGATTAAAGCGCACGCTGAGGTAGCGTTGTCAAGGCGCGGGCTGGATAGGAATTCCCCGTTAAGCCCTACAAGCTGCGGTTCTTCCGGGTTGTAGATATACAGTTCGAAATCAAGGATATCTTCGTATTTTACCCCTGTACTGCCGGCAATATAACGCAAGAGATAATCATCCTGGTTCAGAGTCTCATTCACCATGGCACAGAGAGGCATGAGGTGTGTCTGCTTGTCAAGGCCTCCGGCATTTTCTTCTGACCTGGACATGTGTATAGCCAGGTTTGGTATGGTAAGGACAGGTTTTTTTAAGTCAACATATACCACATCCGGGTTTAAGAGGTCCTTACTCTTGAGGGCAAGACGTCCCGCTATGGACAGAGGCCTGTCAAAAAACGTGCTGAGAATAGGCCCTCCGTAGATCTCTGCATTTATCTGGAGATATCCTTTTTTATTAAATGTACCGTTGGGTTTTACACGGAGGCAGGGCCAGTCCGTATGAGCGCCTCCTATATGGACACCCTTGGATAAGTCGGCATCCCGGCCGATCTTAAAGGCAAAGAGTTCACCTGAGAAAGTCCGGCAATAGTAGCCCTTTCCTTTCTCAAGTGTCCAGGATTCCTTAGAGGAAAGGGGGATAAATCCGGCTTGGTCCAGAAGGTCAATGGAATGTCCGACCATGTGGAATGGAGAAACACTGTTTTTGAGGTATTCTGTTAAGTTTTCAATAGTATTCAAGTCATATCCTTCTTTCTTAATTAAGCTGTATGCATTCCGTTAAATGAATGTCCATACACTCATAGTTTAATCGAAGGAGGAAGGTTCGTCAATCCCAAAGGTCTATTTGTTGCTATTTCCGTAACAGTTCAGCCTTTCACTGTTCCGCGAGGTGTTTTCGTGCATAATGCACGAAAATCCCGGGAGCTGCTGCGCTACCTGGCCTTGTCTTTATTTTCTTCGGGAGCCATTCTGGGGGCCTCAAAGCGGTAAAGATCCTCATAAGACTCAAGCTCTGCATCGGACTGGGGAGCAGAAGGGATCAGGCCTGTACATTCCCAGGCAGAGCAGGAATTGCCGAGATAGTCATAGGAGTCAAAGGCAGCTTCATTTTTTGTTGCAGCTTCTGACAGGGAAGGTGTATCATCTTTCACTCTTTCGTAATTCCTGAGTTCATTATCTTCTTTGCTGTTGTATCTGTTATCCATGGTATAGCCCTCCTTAATATTTAAAGGTTCATTGAAGTCACATTTATTATTAGGGAAAAGCTGATAAAAAATACATCCGGCAGAAAATGTATGATAAAATAAAACTGCACAGATTATAAGAGAATGATTCAGCAAAATAATGCTGTTAGAGAATATTAAAGGAGAATTCAATTGAATTATAAATTATTGATCGAGTATGACGGGACAAAGTATAATGGCTGGCAGAAACAGGGAAATACAACAAATACAATACAGGGAAAAATAGAAGATGTGCTCGCCAGGATGCAGGGACATGAAGTGGAGGTGCATGGGGCAGGACGCACCGATGCAGGCGTTCATGCAAAAGAGCAGGTTGCAAATGTTCACCTGGATGGAGGCAGGACAGCTGAAGAGATCAGGGTGTATCTGAATAAATATCTTCCTGAAGATATTGGCATCCTGGATGTGTCGGAGGTACCGGGCCGGTTTCACAGCAGGCTTAATGCTGTGGAGAAGATCTACTCCTACCATCTTGCATTTGGAGAACAGAAGCATGTATTTGAGAGAAAGTTTATAACATTCCTGGAAGAGAAGCCTGATGTGGAAAAAATGAAGCAGGCGGCTTTATATCTGGAAGGGGAACATGATTTTAGAAGCTTCTGCGCAAATAAAAGGATGAAAAAAACAACAGTGAGAAAGCTGTATGCAGTTACATTCAGAGAATACGGGGATGAGCTTTTTATTGAGTACAGAGGCGAAGGTTTTCTTTATAATATGGTCAGGATCATGACAGGAACACTCATCGAGGTAGGACAGGGAAAGCGCAGTCCAAAGGAAATAGAGTCCATTCTGAGGGGGCGCGACAGAAGCCTGGCAGGGCCAACGGCACCTGCCAGAGGACTGACGCTGCTGAAAGTTATCTACCCTCAATAACCGTAGTTCTCACCGATGAGGATAACCTTGATCCTGCCCTCGGTGCGGTTGAAACGTGTGATCAGGGTCTGGGCACAGATACAGTCAGGGGAGAGGCAGCCGGCACATGTTCCTGTAAGGCTGCAGGGTGTCTTCATGTCAAGGCGCATTGCATTTGGGGGAGCCGCCTGGTCGTGGGCCCTCCTGATAGCTGCATCAGTGTCATGGACAACTTTGTTCATGCCGATCATCATGATGACATGGTCCGGGCCGTAGGAGAGTGCGGCAACTCTGTTGCCTGTGCCGTCAATGTTGACAAGCTGGCCGTCCAGAGTGACGGCATTGGCGCTCATAAAGTAATAATCTACAGAAAAGGCTTTTCTGTAATATTCTTTTTTCTCTTCAGCTGTGCGGGCAAGCGAGCGGTCCACCAGGGTGAGGGAAGAAGACTTCAGGGCATCCATCATCCCGCATTCTTCCAGAGTCTGGGAGCCGCCCCAGGATACAGAAGAACCTTCCGGTATAAAGCTCATTGCCTTTTCAACGGCTGATTTTCCGTCAGGGCAGTAATAACCCTCCATGCCTCTTTTCTCCAGCGCTTTTATGATAGCGGCTGCCTGTTTTTCGTAAAAGGATTCCATTGGTGTCATAATAAGACCTCCTTGCATTTTTCCTGATTATAGCATATTTCCCATTGAAAATCATCAGAACAGCCAGTATAATAATAGTCAGTATAAAAACGGTTAGTGGTCACGGAGTGAACAGTAACTGAAAACGGCAGAATATTGCCGTCAAGGTAAAGGAGTACCCATATGAAAAAGATTCTGGAAATGATAACAGAACAAATAGAGAAAGCGTTTGCTGAGGCAGGCTATGATGCTGCTTATGGAAAAGTAACACTGTCCAACCGCCCGGATCTGTGTGAATACCAGTGCAACGGCGCCATGGCTGCCGCCAAGGCGTATAAAAAAGCGCCTGTTATGATAGCAAATGATGTGGTAGCTAAACTGGCAGGCGGGGAGATGTTTTCAGAGGCAGCTGCAGTGAACCCGGGTTTTATTAACCTGAAATTAAATGATGAATTTCTGGCAGACTATCTGCGGAAGATGCAGGAAGACGGGAATTTATCTGTAGAGAAGACAGCAGAGCCTAAAAAAATGATCATAGACTACGGCGGCGCCAATGTGGCAAAGCCGCTTCATGTAGGGCATCTGCGCTCTGCAATTATAGGAGAGAGCATTAAGAGGATGGGACGTTTTCTGGGCCATGATATGACAGGAGATGTGCATCTGGGTGACTGGGGGCTTCAGATGGGGCTTGTCATAACAGAACTTAAGAAGCGCCAGCCGGATCTCATCTATTTCGATGAAACCTTTGAAGGTGAATATCCGGAACAGCCGCCATTTACCATTAGTGAGCTGGAAGACATCTACCCTGCCGCCAGCGCTTACTCGAAGGAAGATCCGGAGTATAAGAAAGAAGCTATGGAGGCAACGTTCCAGCTGCAGCAGGGCAGACGGGGATATCAGGCTGTTCTGAAGCATATTCTGAATGTATCTGTAACAGATTTAAAGAAAAATTATGAGAATCTGGACGTGCATTTTGACCTGTGGAAAGGTGAGTCAGACGCCCAGCCTTACATCCCGGATATGGTCCAGTATATGAAGGACGAAGGATATGCCCATCTGGATGACGGGGCACTTGTTGTGGATGTGAAGGAGGAAGGGGATACAAAGGAAATTCCGCCATGCATGATATTAAAATCTGACGGCGCGTCTTTGTATAATACAACTGACCTGGCAACGATCGTTGAGAGGATGAAGTTATATGACCCTGATGAGATCATTTACGTGGTGGATAAGCGTCAGGAGCTATATTTTACACAGGTATTCCGCTGTGCGCGCAAGACTAAGCTGGTGAAGGAAGATACTAAGCTTGAATTCCTGGGCTTTGGCACAATGAACGGAAAAGACGGCAAGCCGTTCAAGACAAGGGAAGGCGGGGTTATGCGTCTGGAATCCCTGATTGCGGGCATTAATGAGGAAATGTATAAAAAGATCACAGATAATCACGATATTGATCCGGAGGAAGCAAAGGAGACTGCCAAGATCGTGGGACTCTCAGCACTCAAATACGGCGACCTGTCAAATCAGGCGTCAAAGGATTATATTTTTGATATAGACAGATTCACATCCTTTGAGGGGAATACAGGACCGTATATCCTGTATACGATCGTGCGTATTAAATCCATTCTCAATAAGTATAAAGAAAATGGAGGTAATGCGTCAGGATGTGTAATAGGTACTGCAGCAGGTTCCGGCGAAAAGGATCTGATGCTTATTCTTTCACGGTTCAACAGCGCCGTGGAAAATGCGTTTGAAGAGCTGGCTCCCCACAAGATCTGCGCATACATCTATGATCTGGCCAACGCGTTTAATAAATTCTATCACGAGACTAAGATCCTTGCAGAGGAGGATGAAAGCCGTAAGGCAGGATTTATCAAACTGCTTCAGCTGTGCAGGGACGTACTTGAGCAGTGTATAAGTCTGCTGGGATTCTCTGCACCAGAGAGAATGTAACAGGGCACAGGAGCGCCAGGGCGTTCCTGAACATAACATACAGCCACAGCAGGTGCGCTGTGGCTTACAGGACCAGGATGCAGGCTGCAGTATTGGGGCGTGTGTCCTGGTCCTTTTTATCCTATAGAATAAACTCCTCCGGGAGGATGCGCAAAGCGCACTTTTGGTCTCTTGCCAAAGTACGGGGCAGTTATTTCCGCGGAGGCTTTGGCTTTCATGTTGTGTAAATTGAAATAAGATTAATTTTGTACATTTTGACTAACATGTCCAGGCATGTGATGCATGATGTAATTAGCGGTAAAACAGGGGAAATTTCGAATAGAGAATGTTGGCTTCTTTGAAATGTATCATATACAATAAGAAACAAACATAATTAATTTATGATATTTTACTAATGGACAGAAATGTATATTTGAGATATAGTGATCTTAACAAAATGAGTGAGGAATCCTCTGTTGAGTAGTTACCAAATTCGTAACTATTCAGCAGGCCTGTGCATTTATTGCACAGACCGTAAGAAAATGATTCAAGTGTGCAAAAAATCTCATCGCCGAAGGCGATTTTAAATGGATTTTTGCATGTAACTGTGAAGGTACTGAACAGTTACCAAATTCTAATAAATCAATAGGAGTTTCTTTTAAGAAGCTAATAAAATTCTGATTAAAATCTATTATTATCTATTACAAATCATTATAATTCCAGACAAAAATTCTGATTTAGGTTTATAAAATAAGCGGGGAATCCTCTGTCTTGGCAGGCGGAGGAATGAATTTGCCCAGAACAAGTTTAAAGCATGAAATGATGGGCTCATATCCCTGCGGCACAGGCTTACAGCATACAGACGGGAGGTGGTCAGATTGGAAGAGGTGACCTGCTGGATAAAAAGTATAAGATCCTGAAACCACTTGGAAAGGGAGGTGAAGGAAGTGTATGGCTTGCAGTTAATATCCGCACATATAAGGCATGGGCGGTAAAGGAGATTGCCGGGAGGCAGAGAGAGGAGGCGGGGCTGTGGCGCAGGTTTGACAATGAGCACCTGGTTCAGATCGTTGACATTATAAATGAGAATCAGAAAACGTATCTCATCATGGAATATATAAAAGGAAAGACACTTGAACAGATACTGAAGAAGAGCGGAAAGCTGTCTTTGCAGAGAACAGAAGACTACGGAGTACAGATATGCGATGCCCTGATATACCTGCATACCAGGCAGCCGGCTCTTATCCACGGAGATGTCAAGCCGGCAAACATAATATGCAGGGATAATGGTACACTTGTACTTTTAGATTATGGTTCTCTGTCCAGATCCGGAGCTCCTAATATTGCCTGCTTCGGAACAAGGGGATATGCTGCGCCGGAGCAGTTTGCAAGGGATGCAGTGCTGGATGCCAGAACAGATATCTATAGTCTGGGAGTGACATTGTACCAGCTTTTCTGCGGAAAACCGGGCATAGAAGACAACATGGGCAGGATGAAACTGATGAACAGAAGAATGTGGGGAATTCTTCAGAAATGTATGGAGACGAATCCGGAGCATCGGTATTCATCTGTCAGAGAAGTACGGAAGGCTTTAGAAGGGGCCGGCCGGCAAAACCGTGCCTGCTGC
This sequence comes from Murimonas intestini, assembly GCF_024622195.1. NCBI lineage: Bacteria > Bacillati > Bacillota > Clostridia > Lachnospirales > Lachnospiraceae > Murimonas > Murimonas intestini. The sequence continues at coordinate 119,507 of NZ_JANKBI010000009.1, read as the reverse complement.
GTCATAATTGCGGCGCTGGCAGCAGGATGTCTGGCAGCCGGAAATGAAATACCCAAGTGGGGGGAGGAGGCGGAAATAAGAGAGAAGACATATGATGAACTGCTGGCGGAGGGCGGAGAGGAAAACTGCATGAAAGCAATATCAAGAGATGCCGGGAGGTCTGAAGCGTATTTCAGGCTGCTGGATATATATCTGGAAGATGATAAATTTTCAGCCGGAGAAGAAGAAAAAATGTGGGAGGCCCTGGGAATATCAGAGAAGGGAATAGACAATATGGCAGACAGCCGGGAATTTGCGTATCAGCTTGGACTGGCTTATTGGTATTTTTACGAGGAAAATGGCGGGAAAAAGTATGCACTGCCATGGTTTAAAAAAGCAGCTGAGGCGTCTGAGGGAGAAATGGACCATGCCCATCAGCTGAGAGCACAGGTATTTTTAAGGATAGGAGGTTATTATGAAAAACTGGGACAAAAAGATGTATCAGGAGATAAAAGAGAAATTTATAAGAAGTACTGGGCAGATCTGATGGAATTAAAGGACAGCAGTATCTCAGAAATAGACAATAATGTTACGCAGCTTCGCCTGATGAATGAGATCGTGACACAAATATATATACACTGTGCAGATTTCAGAGAGATTGGTGTGACAAAGACCCAGATGGAGGAAGTGCTTGAGGACATAGAGAACGAAATGGGGGAGATGGATATATCCGGCAGTCAGAGCAGTGTGGAGCCGCAGCTGTCCGGAAGAATAAAAGAAACTATCATTCTTGCGGAAGAAGCAATCTTCCGCACATTTTTGCAGGAGGTGGAGAGGGGCAGATGAAAAGGGCATGGGCGATAGCAGCCGCCGTATGTATAGGGCTGCCTGTGATTGGCATGCAGACACTAAGTTCCAGGGGAATACAATATCATACCGGGATAGATGAAAGAGCGGAGGATAAGCAGGAAAGCGGCTTAAATGGCAGGCAGGAAGAAAAAACAGAAATAGAGTCAGGGAGTGAAAGCTGGTTAGAAAGCAAACTGGAATCAGAGAGCGAATCAGAGTCAGAGAGCGAATCAGAGCCAGAAAGCGAATCAGAGTCAGAAAGTGGATCAGAGCCAGAAAGTGGATCAGAGCCAGAAAGCGGGTCCGGGCCGGAGAGTGAACCAGACAGTGAGGCTGCATCGGAGAGTGAAACGGGAACGGAAACTGGAACTGAGTCAGAAAGCGAAGCCTGGACTGAAACTGGTACTGAACCAGAAAGCGAGTCCGAACCGGAGTCCGGTACAGAAAAGGAAAGTGAATCAGAGTCTGGAGGTGAAACAGAGACAGAGCCTGGTACAGAGCCGGAAAGCGGGACAGAAAACGAATCAGAGAGTGAATCAGAAGGAGAGTCAGAAAGTGAATCCGAACCGGAAAGCGGGTTCGAACCGGAGCCCGGTACAGAGCAGGAAAGTGAATCTGAGAACGGGAGTGAAACAGAGCCAGAGAGCGGGACGGAGAATGAATCAGAGAGTGAACCGGGAGAGGAGTCAGAAAGTGAGCCTGAACCGGGGAGAGAATCCGAGACTCAGACAGGAGAGGAAGAACAGACTGAAACAGAGGAGGAAACGGAAGAAAATATATATAGTACGGAAACAGAGACGGCAATAAAGAAAAAGGTGAAAATTATAGAAATAAGACCAGATTATGCAGATGGAAGGAAAATCTATGACGGAAGCAGGAAGGTAGAGCTGGCAGCTGTCACGGAAGAAGCTCTGGAGCATGGCATGGTCATTGAGGTAAAGGGGGAGGCACAAAGCGCCGATGCCGGAACCTGGAATGTGGAATACAGCTGCAGCCTGTCCGGGGAGAAGGCAGACGGATATGAGCTTGAAATATCTTCTGAGATTTCACCTCCTCAGATACAGATCGTACCGAGAACACTGTATGTGGAAATAGGGGATGCACAGAAGCAGTATTACACAGAGGCGGACTACCGAAATCTGGTGTTCCAGAATCAGCAGGCTCCTGTCAGGGTCAGCGGGTTTTATGAGAATGGGAAGCCATCAGACAGATTTCCGGCAGGGTTTAAAATGCCGGTCCCGGATATTGACAGTACAGTGATACGGAAAGAGAGTCCCATGTATGAGGATGGAAAACCTGTTGTATATCAAAATGCAATCATAATAAGAGAAGATAATCAGGGGGATCCCACGGCAAACTACTGTTATGACCTTACAGATGGATCCGGATATTACAGGAGAGGCAGTATTGTACTTACGCCGGGCAGTATCCAGGATACACAGTTTGCTATACTCTCTGATAACAGCTTCAGAGATGAAAACGGTACACTTTGGGTGAAAGCCGGGACAAGCCTGACTGCAGTTCCAAAAGCGGAGAGCGGTTATAACACAGCAGTGGAAAGCGGGCCGCTTTCTGATGACGGCATATGGCAGTTTACACTGGCAAACTATAATGTAAGGGGGAAGGCGGCAGAATCCCTGGAAGCCTCGGCATCATACAGAGTGGATGGAGAGGCGCCTGAAGGTGAGATATCCGTAAGCGGGACTGACAAGAGCGGTTTTTCTAATAACAGTGCAGCTGCAGCCCTTGCATATGCGAAAGATAAGGGAAGCGGCATCAGAACTGTCCAGGCCCGGCTGGTAAAAATGAAAACAGGCGTACAGAGTGAAGAGACAGCAGAAGAAGGGAGCGGTGAATGGACGGACTGGGGAGTTGGCCAAAGCTGGAGTATTCAGGGGGATGGAACGTACAGCCTGTCTGTCAGATTGACAGACAGAGTCGGAAATACAAGTATTATTAAAAGCCCGGCATTTACGATAGATACAGCGGCTCCCAGGATTGAGATCAGCGGACTCATGGATGGAGTATCATATAACGGAGGGGCAGCAGCCAGAGTGACGGTCAGGGATCTGAACATTCTTGAAGAAGACATTGATATTACCCTGAGCCGGATGGGAAAAATAATGTCCGAAAAGTCATTGCCTGTACTCATGAAAAGAGGGAATGGCAGCATAGAATTTATTCTGGGGAATCTGCCTCTGGAACAATACCCTGATGGAAATTATGAATTGGCTGTGACGGCCACTGACAGAGCTGGAAATAGATCAGATAAAAGCATTCATTTTACTCTGAACAGAAATGGGTCGGTCTATTCTCTGGCGAAAGAATCAGGAGACAGGATCGCCAGATTTTATAACAGAGAGAGTTTTCCAATAGTATTAACTGAGACAAATTTGGACTCTGTCCAGAAGACTACGATTACCAGGAGTCTGGAGGGAGAACTGAAGGTTCTGGAAAATGGCAGTGACTACACTGTTAAAACGGCCGAAAAAAATGCCGGGGTGAGAAAGTATGAGTACACGATCAATGAAAATTGTTTTGAACAGGAGGGAATATATGAAGTAGTGGTAGCTTCCGCAGACAGAGCCGGCAATAAAACAGACAGCCAGCTGCAGAAGATGGAGCTTGTATTTGCAATAGATAAGACTCCTCCTTTGATCTTTGTGGGAAGTATGGGAACTACGGGCAAGGTCAGGGTGGAGGTCAGGGATGCAATAAGTCTCGCCGGTGTAGAAATCATAAAAAACGGAAGGCTGTGGAAGTCCTACACAGGAGAGGAATGGGAAGTAAATGGAACAGAGGAGCTTTCAGAGAATCTCAGCTTATTAAATGAAGAGAAGACCATACTGAAGGTACAGGCGTGGGATAAGGCAGATAACATGGCTTCCGTTTCAAATACTTTTGAAGGATACAGGATCATTTCAAAACGTAGAGATACAGGGATATATGCAGGAGGAAACAATGAAAGATCCATAAATGGCAGTTTGATGAAGAAGGAGGACAAGGCGCCAGCACCAAAAGAAGGGAATACAGGGAAAGCAGATGGTGGGGAGGCAGTATCCGGACAGGCAGAAGATGCTGAGGTAAGCTATCAGAATAATATAGAGCAGGTTGGAAACGAGGGAAAAGAAGATAAGAGGAGCGTTCCGGGAATATTATGGATTTTAATCGTCCTTTTCGGGGCTGCGGGAAGCGGAGCTTTATGTGTACATTTCGTGAAAAGAATGGACTTTTTTAATCGTCTGTGATATGATTTTAACGAAATGAGCGAGAAATCTCCGCCTCTGCAGGTGGAGGGAAGAATCGCCAAAAACAAGTTTAGCGGCAGTGGCGGGCATATATCCTTCACTGACATGAGGTCAAGACTTATCCGCAGATGGATAAAAGACAGCAAAACTGTTGAGTCATTTTGAACGATATATGGGTTCAAAATGTGGTTGGAAATAAAATGTGGTTGGAAATAAATATGAGTACATACCGATAAGGAGGAGACAAATCATGCCATTTTGTACACAATGTGGGAAAAAGCTTGAAGATGGGGAAGTATGCTCTTGCCAGACGGAAATAAAAGAAGCAGCAGGGCAGGAAGAAGAGAATCCAGTACATGATGCGGAACAGGCGCTCCAGACTGAGGAAACTGCCGGGCAGAGCCAGCCGGAGGCCAAAGAGCCTGAGCAGGACCTGACTTCAGCTGAGAAACCTGATCAGGACCAGCAGAGTGATGATATAACACTTGAGAGCATGTCTGAGGATACTGTACTGGATCAGGATCAGACGGAATCGGATGATGCTGATGAAGTACAGGAGCAGGACACTGAAGCCGGGGCAGCAGATCAAATCCAGCTGGAAATAGAGACGGAAAACCAGAGTGGACCGGGTGCAGAGGACCAGAGTCAGTCAGAAGCAGAGACAGAGGATCAGAGTCAGTCAGAAGCAGAGGCAGAAGGCGAGAGTGATCCGGAACCAGAGGCAATACATCAGGGCCAGCCAGGACAGAAGGGACCAGTACCAGGAATGCCGTATCAGGGTCAGCCAGGCCAGGGAGGACCAGTACCAGGTATGCCGTATCAGGGCCAGTCAGGGCAGGGAGTGCCAGTACCGGGAGCGCCGTATCAGGGCCAGCCAGTACCGGGAATGCCATATCAGGGCCAGCCGGGAGCCGGAGCACCGTATCAGGGCCAGCCGGGTCCTGGAGCGCCATACCAGGGAGGGCCGATACCGGGAATGCCATATCAGGGCCAGCCAGTACCTGGGGGACCATATCAGGGTCAGCCGGGAGCAGGAGCGCCGTATCAGGGCCAGCCGGGTCCTGGAGCGCCATACCAGGGAGGACCAGGAGCCGGGGGACCATATCAGGGTCATATGGGGCCGGGAGCGCCGTATCCGGGAGGACCGGGAGCCGGAGCACCGTATCAGGGCCAGCCAGGTCCGGGACCATACCAGGGACCGTATCAGGGGTATTACGGACAGCAGCATCACCGCCAGCCGGGAGCTTTCGGCGCAGCTATGTCGGGCATGTGGAAAACATTTATCAGCGGCCTGAAGAATCCTGAGTCTTTAAAGCAGTTTACAGCAAAAGGTGACGTAAAAGAAGGAATGCTTCTGTTAGGAGCGGAATCTGTCCTGATGGCACTCTATGTTCTTGTAGTAGTTTTAAGGACACTTTCCGGGTCTACGAGCGGTCTGGGCGGAACTATTTTCCTGATGTTCCTTTCAGTACTGATCGCTTCTTTCGGAATCAACATAGCCTTTGCAGCTGTATTTATGCCCATTTACCACGGGATTTCAAAGCAGCCTGTCAGCTTTGGACAGTCAGTCTGCTGTGTGGCAGCTAAGACAATAGCAGTTCTGCCGTTTTTGGCAGGAGGGATCCTTTTCGGAATCCTTTCGCCGCTTCTTTCCTACATGATAGCAGGGCTCGGTGTCATCCTTGGGTATTTCTTCTTCTTCACCGGTATGAAGGGGATTACAAGAGCCAGTGACAGCCAGCTGGTTTATGCAGCTTTCCTGGGATTTTTAGTGAACAATGTGATTACAATCGTGATTTATGCTTTTGTTATCCTGGGGATTGGTTCTACAGTCCTCAGATATGCATTTGGACAGTTTTCTTTCCTGTTCTGATGTGGGAATCCCCGGCCGTATTTATGCAGCCGGGGATTTGTGCACTCTTGATTAAATTCATTCATAAGAGGAGAAGCGTATGCTGTATAATCTTGTAGATTCCATTTACCCTATGCTAATATACTATGTTGCAGGTTCCGTCCTGTATATACTTCTGGGAACTGCTCTGGGAGATACTCTGGTTACGGCTTTAACGGCGCTTGTCATGCTGCCTGTAGTGCTGTGGCTGTACAGCAGGGACAAGAAGATGGGAAAAATAAGGATCAAAAAAGCAGAATATAAAGCCTGGACATATATCCTGATCGTTGTGGGAGCTGTGATAATCAGCCAGGCTTTTACATGGATCATGAATCTGGCAGGTGTGACTCAGACATTTTCTAATGAGGCACAGGAATCTCTAATGGCAGGCGCTCTTGTGGTTCAGATAGCGGGATTCGGACTCATAGCGCCGGTTACAGAGGAACTGATTTTCAGAGGACTTTTATATGGCAGGATGAAGGCATTTCTTAAAGGGTATCAGGCAGTGCTGCTGTCATCAGCGATATTTGCCCTCTACCACGGAAATATGGTTCAGATCATTTATGCATTTCCCATGGGACTTATCCTGATCTATGTATATGAAAAATGGGGGGACCTCAAAGCGCCGATTGTATTCCATATGGCGGCAAATCTTGTTTCGGTGCTGATAAATGCCTTTTACAAAATGTAATACCTAAATTTGTCATTTTAAACGACGCTGATAAAATGCGGTTTGATGGAGGGATATGTGTTATGACAGTAAATAAAGGTTTGGAATGGACATTTGATACAGTTGCAGCGGCATATGAAAAATTTCGGCCCGGATATACAGATGACCTTTACAAGATGCTTTTTGAGTATATTGACATCGATAATTCATCCCATGTTGTCGAGGTGGGGATTGGAGGAGGACAGGCAACATTACCAATTCTGAAAACAGGATGTATCTTAACAGCGGTTGAATATGGAGAGAAATTCTCAAAATTATGTGAGAAAAAGTTTGAGGAATATAAAAATTTTTCGGTTATAAATGAGAAATTTGAAAATGTTTCTTTTCCTGATTCTCAATATGACCTGGTTTATTCTGCGTCTGCTTTCCATTGGGTACCAGAAGATATTGGATATACAAAAGTTTATGGTATGCTGAAACATGGCGGAGCTTTTGCAAGATTTGCCAATCATCCGTATCGGGATAAGGGCAATCCTGACATTTCAGCAGAAATTGATAAGCTGTATTCAAAATATTATTGTGAATACTACGGCAAAGATATAAAAGCTGAAAGGGAATACAGTGAAGAACAGGCTATTTGTCGGGCGAAAATTGCAGAAAAATATGGTTTTACTGATATAAGGCACGCTATGTTTTACAGGACAAGAACATTTTTGGCTAAAGAATATATTGAATTACTTGGTACGTATTCAGACCATATTGCAATTGAAGAAAAGATAAGAACGGAATTTTTTACAAAAATAGAAGAAACAATAAATCAGTATGGCGGGACATTTACAATATATGATACCATTGATTTACAGCTGGCAAGGAAGCCTTAAAATAACTGTAATTGTGAATCGGATTTATATGTTTATCAGGATGATATTTTGCAGCAAAATTATCTTGTCAAATTAAGCTGTTTATAGGCTTAACTACGGATTTTTAATTTATTTTTGATTGTCCGGCATATTTCTTCTGATGCGATGTTAAGACATAACACTGCATCAGAAGAAAACAGAAGAATAAGTGTACACATTTTGCATTAAAATGATAAATAAACAAATAATCTGACAGTTTGGAAAAAATTTGGGGTTTACAGATTTAAAAAATAGGTGTATATTATCAGCAAACCAAAACAGAAAGGAATGGGCGTATGGAATATAGAGCGCAAAGTCCTGCTGCTCAGAGTCCGGGGCTGTACCGGCCGGAGTTTGAACATGACAATTGTGGAATTGGTGCCGTAGTTAATATAAAAGGTATCAAGACACACAGGACAGTAGAGAATGCATTAAAGATAGTTGAAAATTTAGAACATAGAGCTGGCAAAGATGCCGAAGGAAAAACAGGTGACGGTGTAGGAATCCTATTACAGATTTCTCACAAGTTCTTTTCGAAAACCTGCAGATCCCTCGGCATCTTTTTAGGTTCTGAGAGAGATTACGGTGTGGGGATGTTCTTTTTCCCGCAGGATGAATTAAAGCGTAATCAGGCTAAAAAGATGTTTGAGATCATTGTGGAAAAAGAGGGGATGGAATTTTTGGGATGGAGGATGGTCCCGACCATGCCTGAGGTGCTGGGGCAAAAGGCTGTGGAATGCATGCCGTGTATCATGCAGGCATTTATCAAAAGGCCGGCGCATCTGGAGCGGGGACTGGACTTTGACCGCAGACTCTATGTAGTCAGGAGGGTATTTGAACAGAGCACGGATAATACATACGTGGCATCACTCTCCAGCAGGACAATTGTCTATAAGGGCATGTTCCTGGTAGGACAGCTGAGAACGTTTTTCAAAGATCTTCAGAGCGGGGATTATGAATCAGCGATCGCCACGGTTCATTCCAGGTTCAGCACAAATACAAATCCCAGCTGGGAAAGGGCACATCCCAACAGGTTTATCGTGCATAACGGTGAGATAAATACGATCAGAGGAAATGCAGATAAGATGCTGGCCAGGGAAGAGACCATGTCATCTGAGCACTTTGCAGGGGAACTTCACAAAGTGCTTCCTGTAGTGAATACCCAGGGGTCTGACTCAGCAATGCTGGATAATGCTCTGGAATTCCTGGTAATGAGCGGGATGGAGCTGCCGCTGGCAGTTATGATCATGATACCCGAACCCTGGGCTAATAATCAGACTATCAGCCAGAATAAAAAAGATTTCTACCAGTATTATGCCACTATGATGGAACCGTGGGATGGTCCGGCATCCATTGTCTTTTCAGATGGTGATATTGTGGGAGCTGTTCTGGACAGAAATGGCCTGCGCCCCTCCAGATACTATATCACTGAGGATGGCGAGCTGATCTTGTCATCTGAAGTTGGCGTACTGGATATAAGTCCGGAAAAGATCGTGCAGAAGGAACGGCTGCATCCGGGAAAAATGCTGCTTGTAGATACAGCTGCAGGGAAAGTCATCGATGATGAGGAGCTTAAGGAAACATATGCCAGGAAACAGCCTTACGGGGAATGGCTGGATGAATATCTGGTGCAGCTAAAAGACCTGAAGATACCAAACCAGAGAGTCCAGGAATATTCCGGGCAGGAGCTTGCAAGGCTTCAGAAGGCATTTGGGTATACGTATGAGGAATACAGGACATCGATCCTGAACATGGCGCTGAATGGCGCGGAGAGTATAGGAGCCATGGGGGTGGATACCCCGCTTGCAGTTCTGTCAAAGGAACACCAGCCTTTATTCAATTACTTTAAACAGCTGTTTGCGCAGGTTACGAATCCCCCGATCGATGCCATCAGAGAAGAAGTGGTGACATCAACAACCGTGTACATTGGGGAGGACGGAAACCTGCTTGAAGAGGAGGCTGCAAACTGCCAGGTGCTCAAGGTAAATAATCCGATCCTGACAAACACTGACATGCTGAAAATAAAAAATATGAAGGTGGAAGGTTTTAAGGTCGCTGAGGTTCCTATCACCTACTACAAGAATACAAAACTGGAGAGAGCCATCGATCATCTTTTTGTGGGAGTTGACAGGGCTCACAGAGACGGGGCCAATATTCTGGTGCTGACAGACAGAGGGGTGGATGAGAACCACGTGCCGATTCCTTCACTGCTGGCAGTGTCAGCCGTTCACCAGCACCTTGTTAAGACTAAGAAGCGGACATCACTGGCCATAGTCCTGGAATCAGGTGAGCCAAGGGAAGTACATCACTTTGCTGCGCTGCTGGGATATGGGGCCTGCGCCGTGAATCCGTATCTGGCGCAGGAGACTATACGTGAGCTGATTGACAGCAGGATGCTGGATAAAGATTATTATGCGGCAGTCAATGATTATAACAGCGCTGTGATACACGGTATTGTAAAGATCGCCTCCAAAATGGGTATCTCTACTATACAGTCATATCAGGGATCACAGATTTTTGAAGCTGTGGGCATTGATGAAAGTGTCATTGAAAAATATTTTACAAATACGGTCAGCCGTGTAGGCGGCATCACATTGGAGGATATTGCAAGAGATGCTGACCAGCTGCACTCAGAGGCTTTTGATCCCCTTGGGCTGGAGACGGACCTGACTCTTGAAAGTGTGGGAAGGCATAAGCTCAGGAGTGCAGGTGAGAAGCACAGATATAATCCACAGACAATACATCTGCTGCAGCAGGCATCTCAGAGGGGAGATTACAGGCTGTTCAAGGAATATACCCATCTGGTGGATCAGGAGGACAGCGGGTATCTGAGAAGTCTGATGGATTTTAACTACCCGGAGAATGGTGTCCCCATTGAAGAAGTAGAGAGCGTGGATTCTATTGTGACCAGGTTCAAGACAGGAGCTATGTCATACGGATCCATTTCCCAGGAGGCTCATGAGACTCTGGCGATAGCCATGAACAGGCTGCACGGAAAGTCAAACAGCGGAGAGGGCGGAGAGAGCCTGGAGCGTCTTGTGCCCGGAAAAGATGGAGTCAACAGGTGCTCCGCGATCAAGCAGGTGGCAAGTGGCCGCTTCGGTGTCACATCCAGGTATCTGGTGAGTGCAAAGGAGATACAGATCAAGATGGCTCAGGGGGCAAAGCCCGGTGAGGGAGGCCATCTTCCGGGAGGAAAGGTCTATCCGTGGGTGGCCAAAACAAGACATTCCACACCAGGAGTCAGCCTCATATCACCGCCGCCCCATCATGATATCTATTCCATAGAGGATCTGGCCCAGCTCATATATGACCTGAAAAATGCTAACACAGACGCCAGGATCTCTGTAAAGCTGGTCTCAGAGGCAGGAGTGGGGACAGTTGCAGCAGGTGTGGCGAAAGCAGGCGCCCAGGTTATTCTCATCTCAGGCTACGACGGCGGGACAGGGGCAGCGCCCAGAAGTTCAATCCACAATGCGGGGCTTCCGTGGGAACTGGGGCTGGCAGAAACACATCAGACTTTGATAATGAATGGACTCAGAAATAAAGTCCGCATTGAAACAGACGGAAAATTAATGAGCGGGCGGGATGTAGCAATCGCTGCTTTGCTGGGAGCTGAGGAGTTCGGTTTTGCCACAGCTCCGCTGATTACCATGGGCTGTGTCATGATGCGTGTCTGCAATCTGGATACATGCCCGGTGGGAATTGCCACACAGAATCCGGAACTTCGAAAAAGGTTTAGAGGAAAGCCGGAATATGTCATGAACTTTATGTGTTTCATAGCCCAGGAGCTGAGGGAATATATGGCAAGACTGGGAGTCAGGACAGTAGACGAACTTGTAGGCAGGTCAGATCTCCTGAAGAGAAAGGAGCAGACAGTGACTCCCCATGCTGCAAGAGTGGATCTGACAAATGTACTTGAGAATCCATATGTAAAAGAGCCGGTGAAGGTTATTTATGATCCGGCCCAGGCATATGATTTCCAGCTTGAAAAGACAAAGGATGTCAAAGTGCTTTTAAAGAAACTAAAAGGCCCCCTTGCTTCAAAGCAAAAACGGAGCATTGAGGTGGATGTCACGAATACAGACAGGGCTTTCGGAACTATTTTCGGGTCTGAAATCACGAAGATGTATGGGGACACTCTGGAAGATGACATGTATACTGTGAAATGCAGAGGGGCTGGCGGCCAGAGCTTTGGAGCATTTATCCCTAATGGGCTGACACTGGAGCTTGTGGGTGACAGCAATGACTATTTCGGAAAAGGACTTTCAGGAGGAAAGCTGATCGTTTATCCTCCGGCCGGAATCCATTATAAAGAGGATGAGAATATTATTATAGGAAATGTGGCCCTGTATGGCGCCACCAGCGGAAAGGCTTATATCAACGGTGTGGCAGGCGAGCGCTTCTGCGTGCGCAATTCCGGCGCGTCAGCAGTAGTTGAAGGCGTAGGTGAGCACGGATGTGAATATATGACAGGCGGCCGTGCAGTCATCCTGGGAAGGACAGGGAAAAACTTTGCAGCCGGAATGAGCGGAGGTGTTGCCTATGTCCTGGATGAGGATAATGACCTTTATACAAAGGTAAATAAACAGATGGTGTCTATTGAGAAGCTCACGTCCAAGTACGATGTGGGAGAATTAAAGCAGATGATCATAGACCATACAGCATATACAAACTCGGCCAAGGGCAAAGAGATACTTGAGAATTTTGCAGAATACCTGCCTAAATTTAAAAAGATCATTCCAAATGATTACAATAAAATGATGATGAAAATCGTACAGATGGAAGAAAAGGGCCTGAGCAGCGAGCAGGCACAGATAGAAGCATTCTACGCTAATAAGAAAGGATAGGAGGGATAAGAAAATGGGAAAACCAACAGGATTTTTAGACTATGAGAGACAGACCAGCAGGGAGTTATCCCCCAGGGCCAGAATTAAGGACTTTAAAGAATTCCATGTCCCTCTGTCTAAAGAACAGCAGCAGCTCCAGGGTGCCAGATGTATGGCCTGCGGAGTGCCATTCTGCCAGTCTGGGCAGATGATAGGCTCAATGGTATCAGGCTGTCCTCTGAATAACCTGATACCAGAATGGAATGACCTTGTCTACCATGGAAACTGGGAGGCAGCGTATGCCAGGCTCTCAAAGACAAACTGTTTCCCGGAATTCACTGCCAGGGTATGCCCCGCACTCTGCGAGGCTGCCTGCACATGCAGTTTAAATGGCGAACCGGTATCTACAAAGGAAAATGAAAGAGCGATCATAGAGAATGCGTTCCTGGCAGGACTGGTGAAACCGCAGCCGCCAAAAGTGCGTACAGGAAAGCGTGTTGCCATAGCCGGCAGCGGCCCGGCAGGACTGGCAGCGGCATATTATCTGAACAGGCGGGGACACAGTGTGACTGTGTATGAGCGGAGCGACAGGCCGGGAGGCCTGCTGCGCTATGGCATTCCGAATATGAAGCTGGAAAAAGACGTGGTCGACAGACGTATCGAGCTCATGAAAGCTGAGGGAGTAGAATTTGTTCTAAACACGGATATAGGAGCTGATGTCAAGGCCGAGAAGCTGCTCCGTGACTACGACAGAGTACTGCTTGCCTGTGGCGCTTCTAATCCCAGGGACATCAAAGTACCAGGCAGAGAGTCAAAAGGAATATACTTTGCAGTGGATTTTTTGAGCTCTGTCACAAAGAGCCTTATGGATTCTGGTTTGGAAGACCAGAGGTATGTTCCTGTGAAAGGGAAAAAAGTCCTGGTGATCGGAGGAGGAGACACAGGTAATGACTGTGTGGGGACTTCTGTCCGGCTGGGGGCGGCATCCGTCCTTCAATTGGAAATGATGCCGAAGCTGCCTGATGAAAGGGCTGAGAATAATCCCTGGCCCCAGTGGCCCAGAGTGTGCAAGACTGACTACGGCCAGCAGGAGGCCGCCGCGGTATTTGGACATGATCCGAGAGTATACCAGACTACTGTGACAGAATTTATCGCAGACAAGAAGGGCAATGTATGCAAGGCCAGGCTTGTGAAGCTGGAATCTAAAAAGGATGAAAAAACAGGACGCATGGTCATGGCTCCCAGGGAAGGCACTGAGGAAGTGGTGGACGCAGACCTTGTTCTCATAGCGGCAGGATTTCTGGGAAGCCAGAAATACGTCACAGATGCCTTCCGTGTAGAGGTCAATGAACGGACAAATGTAAAGACAGAGCAGGATAAATACCAGACCTCAGTAAAAAATGTATTTACTGCCGGCGATATGCGCAGAGGCCAGTCCCTTGTAGTGTGGGCCATACGGGAAGGCCGGGAGGCAGCCAAAGCAGTAGACGAATCCCTTATGGGATATACAAATCTCTGACCTGTTATGATCTATTCGTTCAGCAGATATAAGGACAGATTCAGATAAAGCCGTACCTTTGGATCGTCCAGATCCATCTGTATCATTTCATTGATCCGGTCCAGACGGTAAAACAATGTGCTGCGGTGTATATAAAGATCTTGGGCAGTCTTGGTGGCATGGCGTTCATTACGCAGATATGCAGCAAGTGTCTTATACAGTTCAGTCTCATTTGCCTTGTCATAACGGCGCAGTTTAAAGAGTCCCTGGGCACAGACAAGGCCCGGGGGCATTTCCAGACAGCCATGGTCCAGGATGTAGGGCAGGACGTAGTCAGAAAAATGGTGGCACCATACAGTGCTGTTTTTAGATACGCCATATTCCAGGGCTATCTCTGCCTGACGGTAGAAGTAGGAGAGCTGGAAAAAATCACGGCAGATATTGCCCACACCGGCTTTAAATAATCCTTCGCGGATGATATAGGCAAGCTGTGTGAGGCATTTACCGCTGTCTATCCCGCCTTCTGTCAGGTTGACTACAGTCACAATATCAGATTTGTACTGGAAGGCGTAGCTGCCCGAAATATTCGCCTCAATAAAATTACATGTACTGATCAGCGCCATATTGTCAATGTGGCGCTGTTCTATTGAAATTTTGATGCACATGTATTTATCATCCATACTCCAGCCGCAGAATCCCAGCTCTCTTTCCACAGTTTCTATATCGGATATGCGGCGTTCCAGGACGTCTTCTATCAGATGTTCGATGGGGCGGGAAAAGTTGCCCGCTGTCAGGTTGCGGCGGCGGAGAGCTATTTTGACCATATCCACCAGGTGCTCAGCAGCCAGGAATTGTCCCGGCCTGAGGGGAGTGTGGAGCTCGTCAATACACAGACGTCCTTCATAGCGGCCCTGGTCACCCCAGATATTTACATACAGGATGCGGTATCCTCTGAGGTTTTCAGAAAACATGTGGGCGCCCTTTGTTTTGAGTGTCTCCAGGTATTCAGGGTCTACCTTGAAATCATTGATCAGATCCAGAGGGACCATGTCCATGCCCGTGCGGTCATCCCTCTCCCAGGATGTCATCCCCTTCGTGTGGGTGGGACATTCAATAATGTGGAAGTGGGCATCGTGGATGAACAGGGGATTCTGGAAGTATTCCACGCTGATCCGGCAGAGCTCTGCTATGCCAAGATCGTGGTTGAGGGCATACTGGAGCCGTTCATCCCACCGTCTGTTCTTGTCAAAAATATCCTGGATCCGTTCGAAAAGCACTTCGATGTCAATTGGACGGTGAAGTACGATAAAACTGGATTCTGTCTCCAGCCAGGCCGGAGGGAGGCTGCCGAGTATGATAAAAGGAATGCCTCCCCCAGGAGGTTCAGGAGGCAGTTTGGAGGCCTCAGCCAGATAGACGTAATCCTTATGCAGGCCCAGCTGCCCTGTATAGATGCGCGGGCCGATAAGACGGCATCCTGAACATGACGGACGGGATGTCCTGTCATAGAATAGAATATCGTTGCCTTCGATCCCCAGCTCATCGATGATGATGCCAAGATTGATACGGAAACCTTCACTGACAGAAGTAACAGGGCTTTTCATTGCAGACCTCCTCTGAATCAAATTTAAAACCGGCAAAAGACTGCAGTCAGCCTTTTGCCGGATATTTCTATATGCTTTATTTAATTAAAACATTTCTTTGCTGCATTTGTCAATCTCATCCTTGATGATGGGATCTACATGGGGGAAAATACTTCCTGTCAGGCCATATGTGAGGCAGGGGATGAATCCCGGCACATTCCTGTAATCAGTGCATGCGCGTCTCACCTCTGCGCGGATCTCTTCCTCTGTGGCATCGGCACGGTCAATGATCGCGGCATCCAGCCCGCCCATAAGACCCATTCTGCCTTCTACCAGCTTCCCGATCTTTGGAATATCATTCTGCGGAAGTACACCCTGCCAGATGTCAACACCGATCTCAGCCATATCTTCCACGATTGGTTCCAGATAAGAGTCAGCATGGTGGATAACTTTTACCCCGTGGTCATGCATCATACCATACATTTTTTTATAATGAGGCTTGAACATCTCACGCCATACGTCAGGGCTGAAGAAAAGGCTCTTCTTAGCACCCCAGTCGTCATGAGAAAGGATAAAATCAGGCTTCAGATTCTCTACAAGCATCTCGGCATAAGTATATCTGTATTCTGCCACAGCTTCAATCAGTTCCTTCATATCATCAGGCTCAGCGAGCAGGTTCATCAATGTATCTTCAAATCCCATGAGGAAATGGAGCTGTTCAAAAATTCCTGTTCCCATAAAGCCCATTACGAAATATTCATTTCTGTCAACGGCAGCTGCAGAAGCCAGGGCATCTGTCCAGTCTGTACAATTGGCACGAAGGTCAGGAACCTTTACATATTTGCGCCATTCTGTGACATCAGGACATACTTTGTCAGATACTGTCACGTGAGGCATAGCGGCGAACTGGTCCTCAGGGAATACGATCGTTGTTCCCCAGCGGTCCTTAGATGTAGTGCCCCGGACACGGTTGCCGCGGGTATAGCGGGCAAGCGGTTCATTCATAATTGGGACGAATGGATCGTATTCATTTACAAAACGGTCTGGATGGCCGTCTTTTTTCAGAGTTTCCAAGAGATTTTGTTTAGTGGTAAGCATAATATAAACCCTCCTTCAGTTACTATTCATGGCACAGCGGCCCATTAACAGTAATTCCTTCATACATTTGGTACGCACCATACAGCAGAGGTCAGGACGCCCTGGGGTGTCTGATATACTGCTGATTTACTTTACATATACCAATTATATGACTTTCACAGGAAAGGTTAAATACTCCATTGCGTTGAATGTTTTTCCGATACATTCCGACGTTTTGTAGGAGAGTGATGCGGGCGGTATTTATAAAGCTTTTACTCCTCAAGATGTTCCATGCCCTGGCTCAGAATGCTGCACACATGTTCATCCAGGAGGGAATAGAAGATGGTCTTGCCTTCCCGGCGGAACTTGACAAGCCTGTTCTGTTTCAGGATGCGCAGCTGGTGGGATATGGCGCTCTGGGTCATATTCAGCAGCTGCGCGATATCACAGACGCACATTTCGCTTTCCAGCAGTACATACAGTATCTTTATCCTGGTTGAGTCTCCGAATACCTTAAAGAGTTCAGCAAGGTCATACAGCAGCTCCTCGTCAGGCATACGTGTATTGACAGAGTTGACGATGTCAGGATGTGCATGTATATAATCGCATTTTGGTGCATTTTCTTCATGTTTCATTTTGTAGTCCTCCTTCTATCTAAGCGGCAGACCGCTTCATGCGCTTTAGCCCCATTACTGTGAGGAACATCAGCACAGGGAAAATAATTGCGAATAATAGTCCTATCTTAAGGGAGTCCCCGGCGGCATTGGAGACTGCCCCCACAAGGCCGGGACCCGCTGCGCAGCCGATATCGCCGCCCAGTGCCAGAAGCGCGAACATTGCAGTGCCGGCCTGGGGGCAGTACTCACAGGAAAGGCTGAATGACCCGGGCCACATGATCCCCACCGAGAGTCCGCAGAGGGCACAGCCTGCAAGAGAGAGCAGAGGCCATGGGGACAGCGTGGCAAGGAGATAGCTCAAGATGCATAAGACGGCGCTGCACATAATAAAATGTTTCAGATTTATCCTGGCCCCGAATTTTCCATAGAAGACTCTGGAGGCGCCCATCAGCACGGCAAATGCACATGGTCCCAGAAGATCACCCAGCAGCTTTGAAACGCCCAGGCCTCTTTCGGCGAACAGGGATGCCCACTGCGACATGGCCTGCTCTGAAGCGCCGGAACAGATCATCAGAAGCAGGAAGATCCAGAACAGTTTCATGGAAAACAGCTTCCGCAGAGGCATTGGAGCCTCTTCCATATGTGAGGTGTTCAGGGGGACTTTCGCAAAAAAGAAAGTGTTGAACAAAGGAAGCAGCGCCCATACAGCTGTCAGGATATACCAGTTGGAGACGCCGGCAGTAACAAAAAACAGGGTGGACAGTATGACTACGCCTACATGTCCCCAGCAGTAGAAGGAATGCAGCAGGCTCATTGCAGAAGCTTTCTCATCACCTGGGAGGGACTCCACGATCGGACTGATTACGACTTCGATCATGCCCCCGCCCAGTGCATTGATAAAGACTGCGGTGAGAAGTCCAATAAAAGGATCAGCAAAGAGGAAGGGGAACACACCCATTCCTATCAGTCCTGCTGTGCAGCAGATATGTGCGGCCACAGTACAGATTCTGTACCCGATCTTGTCCACAAATTTTGCAGCCAGGATGTCTACGATCATCTGAATGCCAAAGTTAAAGGATATAAGCAGGCCGATCTTCTCCAGGGAGACAGAGAACTGGTCCTGAAAGGTGACAAACAGCAGCGGTGCCAGATTATTGACGATGGCCTGGGTGATATAACCCAGGTAGCAGGCATATCTGGTGTGGTTGTAATGCAGCTTCATTTGAGAGAACCTCCGTAGTCATAGATAATTTGATATGAGAGTGCAGCGTTGCCATTCCCGGATGGATATGATAAAATAATAATATTGTAACTATTCAGCAGGTCTGTGCATTTACATAATATTTTACAAGCGGGCTCCATCCGACTCACTTGCGTTCATTATATCATCGAATGTAAAGAAAGGAAATATAAAAATGAGGATAGCAGATATGCATTGTGACACCATGGGAAGGATCCACCTGGATGGCCAGTGCCTGAAAGAGAATAAGTATCATGTGGATCTGCAGAAGATGATAAAGGCTGATTACCTTGTCCAGAATTTTGCCATGTTTATTGACAGCAGAAGTGTGGAAAGTCCTTTTAAGGCTGCGGTTGAAATGATAGATACTTATGAAAGGGAGATTGAAAAGAACAGAGCATATATCAGAAAGGCTCTTTCCTTCAGGGATATCGTTGATAATCAGGCGGATGGAAAAATGAGCGCCGTCCTTACTCTTGAGGAGGGGGCAGTCTTAGAAGGGAAGCTCTCCTATCTGCGGACCTTTTATCGCATGGGTGTCAGGATGATGACTCTTACCTGGAATTATGAAAATGAGATAGGTGTCTGCAACCTGATAAAGGACGGGGAGGGGAGGCCCCTGTTCAGGGAGAGGAATCCAAAAGGCCTTACCACGTTCGGGACAGAAGCCGTATGTGAGATGGAACGTCTGGGGATGATAGTGGATGTTTCACATCTGTCGGACGGAGGATTCTGGGATGTGGCAAAGCATACGAAGAAGCCTTTTGTGGCCAGCCATTCGAATGCTGCTGCAGTCTGTGACGTGTGCAGGAATCTGACTGACGATATGATACGCTGCCTGGGAGATAGGGGCGGAGTCATGGGCCTGAATTTCTGCGGGGCTTTCCTGACGCAGCCTGATTCGTGGGAGAAGGACCCGGACAGTACAGTGGAGGCTATTGTGCGCCATGCCCGCCATATCGTCAATACAGGCGGAATTGATGTATGTGCTCTTGGAACTGATTTTGACGGTATTCCTGATAATCTGGAGATAAGCGATGCCGGGAAGATGGGCATGCTGGTCATGGCTCTGGAGAAGGACGGCTTTACAGCGGAGGAAATTGAGAAGATATGCTATAAAAATGTTATGAGGGTATACAGGGAAGTCCTGCATGAGCAGGGAACAGAGGAGTAGAAAATACAAAAGGAGGATGACAAATGGATTTTGAGCAGGATTATATAATGAGAATGATCAAACAGATGATAAGAGCGCTTGCAGTTGTGATCTTTGGCAAGAAATTCCAGGAAGATGAGATAGAGGAAGCCTGGACCACAGAGGGCGGCATGAATGAAAAAGAGCTTATGAAGATGGCAGATGCAGGAAGGATCAACGAAGCCGAGAATATCCTTCTGGAATCTCTTGATACATCCAGAAAAAGTGATCTGAGGGCTGCGCTGATATTTTATGACCATATCAATGATTTCAGCGATGATTTCCTGGAAGAGCACAATTATTCCAGAGAAGAGATCAAGGACGGAATCAAAAGCGTAGTTGAAGATTTCGGGATGATGGATGCAGTCGGTGCCATGCTTGAATAAACCATTAATGAGACAGGATGGTAATCAGAAGATGCAGACTGGCAGTCACAGAAAAAGCAGTACAGAGAATAATGATTCCCGCAAGAGAAACGGAAATGGAAAACAGACGTCCAGCCGGGGATTCTTGTGGGAGAGCACTGTATTTGCAGCAGTTTTTTCTATTATTATATGTATTTATGTGTATGTGCAGACAGGCAGGCTGGATGTGAAGACAGCAGCCATTAGTTTTGCAGGTATGTTTCTGGCATGTACCATACTTTTTGGAGGGGTCAGGCGCTCTGTTGAAAAAAGGCTGGCATCCCTGGAAGATGAGGAAAATGAATTCTGCGCAGGGGAAGGTGCAGACGAGGCTAAAGAGACAGATGTTTCGGAAGACAAAGAACATCCTTTCTGAGTTTCTATGGTCTAAAGCCATGAACTCAGAAAGGATGTTTTGCCAAACTGCGGACCATTATTTTTTCAGACGGATTACATTCCAGGATGCTTTAGAGAGCATACTTGTCAGCCTGCCGCCGTCCAGAGTACTTCTCTTAACTGTCCTGGGAGCGACCAGTTCCTGTCCTGCGCTGTTGCAGAGCTTCATATCATTGCTTTCCAGCACAATGTGCTCTGTAAGCTGATAGCCTTCCATACTTCTCAGATCCGTGATCAGTTCCATATCTTCCTTTGTGTTTCGGTTTACGGCAAAAATAGTCAGCTCATCCGCTTCCTGATTCCATACTGACACACTGGAAAGATCGGTTACGTTCTCATGAGTCTTAGTGTCATGAACGGGTGTGTCAACAAGAGGCTGAAGCACAACGCCGCGCCCGTAACGGGAAGCATGCATGAACGGATAGAAGATAGTCTGTTTCCATGCAGGTCCTCCGTTTTTATCTGTCATAATGGGAGCAATAACATTTACAAGCTGTGCCATACATGCCATTTTTACACGGTCAGCATGTTTCATCAGTGTGATCAGCATCAAACCTACTAAAATGCTGTCTTCAAAAGTATATACATCCTCCAGAAGCGGCGGAGCTGCCTGCCATGGATGATTTGTCATTATATCATCGTCTGCCTCATTGGAATGGAACCATACATTCCACTCATCGAAGCTTAAGTTGATATTCTTTTTGCCCCGTTTTTTCGCTTTTACATAATCACAGGTTGCGATAACGGAACGTATAAACTGATCCATATCATCTGACAGGGCGAAGAAGTCTTCTGTATCGTTATTTTTATTTCCGTAGTACTGATGTAGGGATACGTAGTCTATATGGTCGTATGCATAGTTCAGTGTGGTTGCCTCCCACTCAGGGAAGGTAGGCATTTCCAGGTTGGAGCTCCCGCAGGATACCAGCTCGATGGACGGGTCGATAAGCTTCATTGCTTTGGCAGTCTCTTCTGCCAGGCGGCCGTATTCATCCATGGTCTTATGACCCAGCTGCCATGGTCCGTCCATTTCATTTCCCAGGCACCATACCTTTATGTTGTGGGGATCCTTCACTCCATGTCTGATACGCATGTCGCTGTATTTGGTGCCGCCGGGATGGTTGCAGTATTCCAGGATATTGCACGCATCCGCAATGCCTCTTGTTCCCAGATTAAGTGCCATCATCATCTCGGAGCCGGCCTTTTGTGTCCATTTGGCAAATTCATTCAGGCCGATCTTATTCTCCTCCAGACTTCTCCATGCAAGCTCCAGACGCTTCGGCCTGTCTTCAACAGGACCTACGCTGTCTTCCCACATAAAGTTGGAAACAAAGTTTCCGCCGGGATATCTTACGATGGGGACGTCTAATTCTTTCACCATTTCCAGCACATCTTTGCGGAATCCGTCCTCATCGGAAAGGGGACTGTCCGGCTGGTAGATTCCGTCATATACTGCTCTTCCAAGGTGTTCAATGAAAGAACCATAAATACGTTTGTCTGCTTCTGAAATTTTAAAAGCCTTATCAATTATCATTCTGGATTGTTTCATTATTATTTTCCTCCCGGATTTCTTTAGCCTTTTACGCCTCCCGCAGTCATACCTTCAATGAAGTAACGCTGGAAGCATATAAATAAAATAAGTATTGGTATGATCGCAAAGCAGGAACCTGCAATCAGTATATCATAGTTGTTGCCGTAAGGAGAGATCAGGCTCTGTAAACCAACCGGCAAAGTGATCTTGTCAATATCATTGGTAACGATCATGGGCCACAGGAAGTTATTCCAGCTCTGCATGCCCTGATAAATACCCATTGCTGCAAAGGACGGCTTCATTAAGGGCAGCATGATTTTTATGAAAATACCATATTCACTGCATCCGTCAACGCGGGCAGCATCCAGGAAATCCCTTGGAATTCCGGAGAGATACTGGCGGAAGAAAAAGATCAGCATGGGAACTACCAGGTAAGGCAGGATAATTCCCCACATTGTGTTCATGAGTTTCATATTTACGATCAGACGGTACAGGGGAAGAAGAATAACTTCTGCCGGCACCATCATGACCAGCAGTACACATACGAATGCGATGTTTTTTCCTTTGAAGTCATACATAGCAAAGCCATATCCCACACATGCGCTTAAGAACAGCGCCAGTCCCACCTGCACGATAGTAACGACAAGACTGTTTTTGTACCAGGTAAAATATGGGTTTGCTCCGCTGAAAAGCATGCGGTATTCATTCAGGTTCGCAGTCGTCCAGTCAACAGAAAAATTAAGCCCGTAACGCATCAGGTCGGAGCCGGGGCGCAGGGAGGATACTGCAAGCAGTGCCAGCGGAAGGAGTGTGACCATGGTGATCACAAGGAAAAAGAGTACCAGACATACGGAAATAATCCTTGATTTTTTAATCACTATTTATCCCCTCCTTTTCCCATTGTTCCGTTGAGCCTAAGCTGAATAAAGTTGATTCCAAGAACTATGAGCAGGAAAATAACGCCGATGGCGCTGGCGATTCCAAAATTGTTCTGCTCCAGTCCAAGTCTGTAAAGAAAGCCCACCAGTGTGGTTCCAATATTGTTCGGTGATTTGTTTCCATTGAACAGAATGTATGATTCCGAGAACATTGCCATACCGCCGAAAATGGAGATGGTCAGTACATAGATTGTTGTGGGCTTCAAAAGCGGTATCGTTATGTAACGAAGCTGCTGCAGGGAGGTTGCACCGTCGATGGATGCAGATTCGTATAAATCACCGGGAATCTGCTGAAGTCCGGATAGATAGTACATCATATTGACCCCGGTCCAGCGCCACAGGCACAGAAGGAACATTGCTGTCCACGCAGTCACCGGCTTTCTCAGCCAGACGACAGGTTCTTTTCCAAACACGCTCAGCACCTGGTTCATAAAGGAATTATCCAGCTCTCCAAACATCAGCCGGAAGACAACACCTGCCACAACGATGGAAGTCAGTGCAGGAATAAACAATATGCTTCGGAAGGTGGTTTTCGCACGCATATGTTTGCTGTTCAGCATTGCAGCAAGTACCATAGGAATAGGGATCATCAGTATGCAGCTGCCTATTGTATAAAAGATACTGTTTTTCAGACTTTTTATAAAAACAGCGTTTTTTAAAATATTATAATTTTCAAATCCCACAAAGGTTGTATTCGGTCCCGCTACTTTCTGGAAACTCATAATGATCATGCTGACTATGGAGTAAGCAAAAAATACCAGAAATGTGATGATGAACGGGGAGATAAATACATATGGGGCGGCTTTCCGTGAATATATAAATTTTTTAAATACGCTCTTTTTCTTCATAAGCGCCTCCTTTTTAAAATAAGAGTGCCGTGAAGTCACGGCACTCCCATTCATTACTTTTCAACGCAGTGCTTAGTAAATAATAGAGTCCTGTTCGCTCTGCAGTAATTCCATTGCGTCCTGATCTGCTGAAATTTCAAATGCATTTGCATAAGTTGTGGATACTAAGCTGCCATATACTGCTGAATAAGCGCCTGCAATGTTTGGTGCAATAATATCTGTTCCATTTGCTTTCAGAACGTCAAACGGGTTTGTAGTGAAATAGCTCAGGAATTTATTATCCTTATTTTCTGTGATGGCCGGGTCATCCCATAATTCAGTACGAATGGGGTCAAATCCCAGAACGTCCCATTCATAAGTACAGCCTTCTTTGGAAAGCTTTGCAAATGCGAGGAAGTCTTTCGCAAGCTGTTCATGTTCTGTTCCTTTGATTACAGATGTGCCGGTACCGCCCTGAAGAACTGCACGAACATCGCCTTCGTTCCATACAGGAATGGGATAGATGGCAATTTTGCCCTTCAGATCTGAACAGTAGTCTGTAAATCTTCCCATGTACCACAGAGGCATTGTGAGAGATGCCACGCCGCCGCTGTTTAAGTGGCCGTACCACTCTTCTTTATGAACACCGCCGCCGGGAGCGATTTCACAAACGCCTTCATCTAAAAGACCTCTGATGAAATTGATAACATCTGCATGTTCCTGAGTGGCGAGATTCGGATTTCCTTCTTCATCCACATACTGACCGCCTTTTTCAAGGAGCATTGCCTGTGGAAGGAAGAGGTCATTTGTCTCTACTGCAAACATTGGTTTGCCTGTAGCTTCCAGTACTTTTCTTCCTGCTTCTGCGTAGTCATCCCATGTCACGATTTCTGCCGGATCTACGCCGGCTTCATTCATAATGTCCATATTGTAGTAAGTAACTGTTTCACCAAGATGGAAGTCTACTCCATAGTAATTGCCTTCTGTGTCGCCGTACATGCTGACACGGGAGAAAACAATGTCATCTTTATAAGGTTCTACTGCTTCGTTGATGGGGAGCAGATATCCGTCTTTCAAGAATGAGCCGTAATATCCGATCTCTACGTCTGCCAGATCCGGAGCACCGCTGCCGGACTGACATGCAATTAAAAGTTTACTGTGCATAGGCTGAGATTCTCCTGATGTAACAGTAAGGTTAATTGCTCTGTCCGGATTCTGTTCATTCCAGACATCCGCCATTGTTGTCCAGAAACCTACGTGCAGCTCCTGAAAAGTCCAGAAATTCAAATCAGTAGCTCCGTCAACAAATGTGTTTTTTCCCTGTGTGGATGCATCTTCTGCGGCACTTACGTTCAGCGCCGTTCCCAATACTATTACAGATGCAAGTGTTCCAGCAAGCAACTTTTTCATCATGTTCAATTCCTCCTTTGATTTTGATACTGCGGTAACTGTTTGCAGTGTTTCACGATGTTTTGTATCTCTAGATTAACGTTAATCTTATAATTTGTCAATACTAATTTTAAAGTTTTTCGTTATTTTGTTGGAAATTTACAATAGTGCATTCTTGTTTTTGTGCATTGTGTTATCTCTTGCTTTTTAATGCTTCCTCAGGTAAAATATAAATACAATAGATGAATAGATACATAAAATGTAACTGTGAAGGTATTGAACAGTTACCAAAAATATTACAAAAAATAATACAAGGAGATGGACACATGGAGTCTAAGAACAAACGTGTCACATTGAAGGATATCGCTGATGTGTGCGGATATTCCGTAAACACTATATCCCGGGCGCTTCGAAACGATACGCGGCTTCCGGCTGATACTATTTCCAGAATACAGACTGCTGCCACAGAACTTGGCTATATCCGCAATGTCGCAGCCTCCTCTCTTCGCTGCGGACAAACTAACCTGATCGTGGCCATTATCGATGATATTCAGAACCCGTACTATTCTGAGATGCTGGCGCAGATTGCACGGAAGCTCCAAGCGTTTAATTATCATCTTTTTATTTTGTGCGCGCAGTTTCAGGGGATGCACGATGCAGATGCACTTTCCCTTGTCATTTCCTATAATGTCAGCGGTATTTTTCTCTTTCCGAGAGCAGAGAGCCATTATATGATCCAAACCATTAACCAGAATCAAATTCCCCTGGTTTTCATCGGCCGTGAGCTTCCTAACCGGACAAACGATGTTGTTCGGTGCAATGATTATCAGGGCGGATATCTGGCGGGCAAGTCTCTCATCAGGCAGGGGCACCGCAAGTTCGCCTTTCTGTCAGGTCCGTGGAACAGTGCTTCCCAGGTGCTTCGTTACAATGGCTTTATGCAGGCTCTGGCTGAATCCAGTATAAGCGCCGATAGCGTCAGAGAAGTATCGTACAAAGATTTTCAGGATGCTATCGTCTCCCAATCACTGAAAAAACTTCTGATTCCGGTGGACTACACTGCCATCTGCGCATTCAGTGACCTGGTTGCCTATTCCGCAATGAATACACTTCAGGAAGAAGGATACCGTATCCCGGAAGATGTTTCTATCGTAGGCTTCGACCATCTGCGCCAAAGCCTTCCTCATCTTCTTCCGCTGTCCAGTATTTCCTATACTGCAAACGAACCAATCGCTGATGAAGCCGTAGATCTTATGATCAGCCGGATAAAGGATCCGGCACAGGATATCCGGTCAAAGATCCTTTCTGTCAAGCTTTATGACGAAGGAACAATTGGGGCAGTGCCTAAAGAAACAAATTTTAATAGAATTTAATGCAAGAAAAAACAGCGGAAAGGTCACCGGTAAGGTGTCATTTCCGCTGTTTGAATCCATATATTACCTACAGATCAGAATAATCACTCTTTTCAAAAGGTATCTCAAAGGTCTTCATTACTTCTGAGAGATTTTCCATGTTCCTGGGACCGTACAGAGGCAGGCACGGGAACTCCTGCTGTGTGAAAAAGCCGAGGACCGCCTGGGAGACTGTTATGCCATATTTCTCAGTGAGTTCTTTGATCCTGGCGGCTGTCCTTATATTCCCCTCTGTATAGTAGGGGCTGTCTTTTACGCTGTCCTCCCCTTTTTCCAGGAAGTGGTGGAAGAATCCCCCGCAGATACCCATATAGGGGATCAGGAGGTTTCGGGAATTATTTTTATGATATTCCTGCATTTCACTGTCTGCATAGCAGAGCGTGTCGTCAGCCAGAGGATTCATATATTTGTATCCGATATTAAGAAGCGCCTCATTACCCACAAAGCTTCTGTATCCCATGCGGCGGCAGTATTCATCAGCTTCCTTCATGCGTGAGGAAGTCCAGTTAGAACAGCCGTAATAGCGGATCTTTCCTTCCTTCACAAAAGATTGAAGTGTCTCAATTAATTCAGAGACAGGTATGGATTTATCATCTCTGTGATAAAAGTAGATATCAATGTAATCTGTGCGGAGGGCCTTCAGAGAAGCCTCCACATCATAAACCATATCCTGGCGTGACAGCCTGTTTAAATGAAGGTCCGGGACAGGGATATTCATATCAGGATGGCCTCCCTTGGTAAACAGGATAACATGGTTTCTCTTTTTAGAACGGGAAAACCAGTCGCCCAGCACGCGTTCACTGCGGCCAATCTCAGGCTTCACCCAGTCTGAATAGACTCGTGCTGTATCAATGACGTTTCCTCCGAAAGAGAGGAAGGCATCAAACAGCCTGTCGGCATCTGCGCCGTCCCACTTAAGCCCCGCCTGTGCAGCGCCCAGCCCCAGAGGGAACATGGGGCCAAGGTCTGTGTCTGGAATAATAATCTGTTGTCTCATCATAAAGCTCCTCTCTTAAATACCATGGTTATCTCACCTTGCGTCCGCAGTTCGGACAGTAGACAGTATCTTTTGTCAGCGGAAGATGACAGCCAGGACAGAAGGCCGGGCCGCAGTCACCGATCTCGTCCAGCGGAATACCTGTGTCACTGCCTGAAAAACCTGCGCCTCCCATCAGCAGAGTATCACCTGTATCCTGGCCGCTGCCCGGGGCGTCAGGTCCGGGTACCGGCACGGATGGGGGAACAGGCGGCTTGGCGGCGGGAGTGTTGTCTTTGGCTGCCGGGTTATCTGAAGCAGAGGCGCCAGGCCTGATGTCAGGAGCTGCAGCAAAATCACGTGCAAATTCAGCAGAAAAATCGGCCTCCTGTTTTGGAGCTGCCTGTCCGTAAAAGTTCTGGACGGGAGCCGTATAAGAGGCGGCCGTTCCCGGCCTCTGCCAGCCATACTGTCCCGGATCATCATAAGGGGCAGCGGAGGCAGGATTTTGAGGTGCGCGTCCATACATATCTTTGCCGGAATAGCGGGGATCCTGCTGGGGGACATGGCTGCCGCAGATCATATCCAGCTTGCGGTTAAGCTCCTCTAACAGTTCATTTGTGCGCTGCTGTTCTTTCAGGCGGTGATTGATCTTGAAGTACCAGCAGTTGATCAGCCGGAACAGGAAAAACAGAAGTACAAACACGGCAATTCCAACTACGATATAAAGTGCCAGAGTTGCCGGCTCAGGGATCTTGAATCCATAAAAATACATTATTATCATTCCTCTCTTAATATTATTTGAAGTATTCCCATGTTCTGCCATATAAATACAGCTTTCAGCCAAGAATCAGCCTCTGCTTTTACACAGAAACGAAAAAATGCCCTTTTACAGTGGCTGTGAATAATAACTTTCTTCATGGCTGTTAAGCATCTTCACAGTTATTTTTATTCTATCACCGGACCAGAAAAATAACAATAAATTTCTTGACAAGTTTGGACATGAGTTGTATTATGTAGGCAGATGGAGCGAAACGGTTCGCTCTGCGCGGCCCGGTCAGGATGGAGGTGGTAAATTGGCTGCTACAATACGTGACATTAAGAAGATGACGGGGCTGTCTCTGGCTACGGTATCTAAATATTTAAACGGCGGGAATGTACTGCCGGAGAACAGGCTGGCTATAGAGCATGCCATTGAAGTCCTCCACTATGAAGTAAACGAGGTAGCCAGAGGACTGGCAACAAATAAGACGAAGACCGTGGGAGTGCTGATAGAGCGGTTTGACAATATTTTCGCAGGGACAGTGATCTCGGAAATAGAGGATATCCTCAGGGCACATGATTATGGGACGATAGTATGTGACTGCAGGGGAGATGAAAAGCTGGAGGAAGAGTCCATAAAGTTCCTTCTGGGAAAAAGAGTGGACGGGATACTTACGATACCAACTTCCAGGTCATCTAAATATCTTCAGGCAGCATCAGACAGAGAGGTTCCTGTGGTGCTGGTGGACAGGGCCTTTGAGGACAGGGACTGGGACAGTGTGCTGGTGGATAATACAGCAGCCTCTTATGAGGCCGTAAAGAGCCTGATACAGCGCGGACACAGGAAAATAGCCATAATATGCGGGGAAGATAAGTTCTATACTGCTAGGATGAGGCTCCAGGGGTATTTTAAGGCTATGGAAGAGGCAGACCTGCCGATCTATCCCAGATATATAAAGAGGGGCAGACTGGAGGTGGAGCACGGCTACCATTCCATAACAGAGCTTCTGAAAATGGAGGATTCCCCCACGGCGGTATTTCTTTCCAACTATGAGATCACACTTGGGGCGGTAATAGCGCTGAATGAGAAAGGTGTGAGATTTCCTGATGATATCTCGATCATTGGGTTTGACAATATGATGCTGTCACAGGTGGTGAAGCCAAATCTCTGGATGGTGGTGCAGCCCATGCAGGAGATCGCCAGGCATGCGGCACAGATGCTGCTGGATCGAATGGCTGGCCGGGTGCCGGAGACGACAGAGAAGATAACACTAAAAACAAGCCTGCTGCCGGGTGATTCGGTTGCCGACTTAAGTATAAAACCCTGAGGCAGGTCCGCGGGGAAACCTACAAATCAAAGAGAGAACGAAACGGTTCGTTCACAGAAAGAGAGGTCAATATGTCTTTTGTAACGAGTAAACAGATGCTGCTTGACGCACAGGCAGGAGGATATGCTGTAGGAGCCTTTAACGCAGAAAATATGGAAATGGTGCAGGCAATCATAGCGGCGGCAGAAGAGGTCAAGGCTCCTGTCATGATCCAGACAACACCTTCCACAGTAAAATATGCCAGCCTTGCCCTTTATCTGGCAAATGTGAAGGCTGAGGCAGAGAAAGCAAGCGTGCCGGTATGTATCCATCTGGACCACGGCAGCAGTTTTGAACTGGCTATGCAGGCGCTGAGGACAGGATACACTTCAATCATGATCGACGGTTCACACAGTGTCTTTGAAGAAAATATTGCACTTACGAAAAGAGTTGTGGACGCCTGTGCGCCTTCCGGCGTGCCGGTGGAGGCGGAGCTTGGCAAGGTGGGCGGCAAAGAGGATGACCTGGACGGAGGCGCAGGCGGTTATACTGTACCTGAGGAAGCGAAGGAGTTCGCTGAAAAGACAGGCGTTGATTCACTGGCAGTGGCTATTGGCACAGCGCACGGTGTCTACAGCGGAGTGCCTAAGCTGGATCTGGACAGGCTGACAGAGATAAGAAAGCTTGTTGATATCCCTCTCGTGCTCCATGGGGCTTCCGGGCTTTCTGATGATGCTGTGAGAGAAAGCATCAGGAGAGGAATCTGCAAGGTGAATTTTGCTACAGAGCTGAGGATCGCATATTCTGACGGGGTCAAAAAGGTGCTTTCTGAAAATCCTGAAGTATTTGATCCTAAGAAATACGGGGCAGTGGGACGTGAGAATGTAAAACAGCTGGTCATGAACAGAATGAAGGTCTGCGGCTGTGACGGCAGGGCCTGATAAAGGCGGAACAGGTGGTACATAGATGGAACAGTTGTTATTAGGGATCGATATTGGGACTTCAGCCTGCAAGGTGGCTCTCTTTAACAGGAGGGGCGAGGTGCTCTCCCAGTCAAACAAGGGGTATCCCCTCTACTATCCCCAGCCCGGGTGGGTGGAGCAGGACCCTGATGAGTGGTGGGAAGCAATCTGTGCAGGAATCAGAGAAGTTCTGGATAATTCCGGCGTAAGACCGGAGGATATAGCAGGAATAGGGATAGACGGCCAGAGCTGGTCCGCCATTCCGGTGGACAGGGACGGGAACTGTCTGGCAAAGACGCCCATATGGATGGATACAAGGGCAAGGGATATCTGTGAACGTGTGAAAGAGGAAGTGGGTTTTGACAGGATATTTGCAGTGGCGGGAAATGATTTTCTTCCATCTTATTCCACGCCTAAGATGCTCTGGTTTAAGGAAGAGCGTCCTGAAATCTTTGAAAAGACATACAAATTCCTCCAGAGCAACAGTTATATCGTCTATAAACTCACAGGAGTGATGTCCCAGGATATGTCCCAGGGATACGGGATCCATTTCTTTTGTAACAAGACATGTACATATGATGCAGAACTGGCAGAGGAGCTGGGCCTCTCAGCTGACCTTGTACCTGACATTCTGCCATGTCATGCAGTGGCAGGGACTGTCACGGAGGAAGCGGCGCAGGCAACAGGGCTGGCCCCAGGCACAAGAGTGGTGGCAGGCGGTCTGGATGCGGCCTGCGGGACGCTTGGCGCAGGTGTTATCAAGAAAGGCCAGACACAGGAACAGGGAGGACAGGCGGGAGGCATGAGCATCTGCCTGGAGGAAGCTCTGGCACATCCAAAGCTGATACTCAGCCCCCATGTAGTGCCTGACAAGTGGCTGCTTCAGGGAGGAACAGTGGGCGGAGGAGGAGTCCTGCGCTGGATGAAGCTGGAGTTCGGAGAGGGAGTTTCCTTTGATGAACTGACTTCCCTGGCAGAGAAGATACCGGCGGGAAGTGACGGCGTTATATTTCTTCCCTACATGTCGGGAGAGCGTTCGCCAATCTGGGATCCTGATGCAAAAGGAGTATTCTATGGCTTGAGCTTTGACAAGACAAAGGGGCATTTTATAAGGGCAGCGCTGGAAGGCGTGGCATATGCCCTGGAGCATAATCTGAGGACGGCTGCCGAGGCAGGCGTGGAGGCGGATGAGCTCATTGCCATGGGAGGAGCTTCCAACAGCATCCTCTGGACTCAGATCAAAGCCGATGTGACAGGCAGGAAGATCAAGGTCCCCACATCAGACACGGCTACTACCCTGGGGGCATGTATCCTGGCGGGAGTGGGAGTAGGCGTGTATGACAGCTTTGAGCAGGCAGCAGAGGAGACTATCGTGATCACCAGGGAGCAGCAGCCGGATGAAAATGCACATGAGCAGTATAAGAAATCAATGGAGCTGTATCTGGAGCTGTATGATGACCTGAAGGATACCTTCAGGAGGTTCAGATAAGAATCAAAAAAGAGGTAAGAAGGAGAGACAGGACATGAGCAAAATGAAAGCGGGCGTAGTCTATGGGATGAATGATATACGCTATGACGATATCGAAAAGCCTCAGGCAGGCCCGGGAAAAGTACTGATCAAGGTAAAGTATACAGGGATCTGCGGCTCTGATGTGCCAAGGGTGAACGGAGATGCATGTCATTTCTTCCCGAATGTGCTGGGCCATGAGTTCTCCGGCACCGTGGAAGAGGCCGGGGAAGGAGTAACCTCCCTGAAGCCGGGAGACAGGGTTGCGGGAGTTCCTCTTGTGCCGTGTATGGAATGTGAGGACTGCCAGAAAGGAAACTATTCTCTGTGCAAGCACTACAGCTTTATTGGCTCCAGGGAATTTGGAAGTTTTGCAGAATATGTGGTGGTTCCCGAAAAAAATGCAGTAAAATTTGATGATTCTGTCAGCTTTGAGCAGGGCGCGTTCTTCGAGCCTGCCACTGTGGCGCTGCACGGGCTTCAGAGATGCGATTACACGGGCGGAAAGACCGTGGCTGTCTTAGGCGGCGGTACAATCGGCATGATGACTATGCAGTGGGCAAAGATATTCGGGGCACGGGAAGTAGTTGTATTCGATATTGTGGAAGAAAGGCTTGAGCTTGGCAGGCGCCTTGGGGCAACTGCATGCATAAACACTCTGGAAGAAGGCTTCATGGACAAAGCCATGGCCCTCACAGGCGGAAGAGGCTTTGACTATGTATACGAGACAGCAGGCAATACCATTACTATGAAAATGGCATTTAAACTGGCAGCCAATAAGGCTGAGGTATGTTTTATCGGGACACCTGTAAAGGAATTGTCCTTTAGCGTATCCGAGTGGGAGAACATGAACAGGAAAGAATTCAAGCTTACAGGTTCATGGATGTCATACAGCGCGCCCTTCCCCGGTAAGGAATGGGAGCTGGCGGCACATTATTTTAAGACAGGGGATCTTAAATTCGATGATTCCTTTATCTTTTGCAAAATGCCCCTCAGCAGGATAGCTGATGCATTTGAGATGTATAAGACACCTGGTACTGTAAAAGGGAAGATTTTAATCGACAGTGAGAAATAAAATAGTAACTATTCAGCAGGTCTGTGCATTTACTGCACAGACCGTGAGAAAATGATTCAAGGGTGCAAAAATCCCATTGCCGGAGGCGATTTTAAATGGATTTTTGCATGTAACTGTGAAGGTACTGAACAGTTACATAAAATTAATATAGAATATAGGAGGAGTCAAAATGACAACCGTAGATTTAACTAAAGTGCCTGTAAGAAAATTATATACAGGTGAAGAGATTCCATGTATTGGAATGGGAACCTTCGGTTCCGACCGTTTCACGGCAGAGCAGGTATCGGCAGCAGTTGCAGGCGCTATCCGCGCGGGTTACCGTATGTTCGACTGTGCAGCATGTTATGAAAATGAGGATATGATCGGTGATGTTTTCAAAGCGGCTTTTGATGAAGGTGTGGTAGAAAGAAAAGACATGTTCATCATGACAAAGGTATGGAACGATATGCACAGAAAAGTCAGGGAAGCGCTTGAAAAAAGCTTAAGTGACCTGAAGCTGAAATATGTGGATATGTACTTTATCCACTGGCCGTTCCCGAATTACCATGCGCCAGGTTGTGATGTGGATTCACGCAACCCGGATTCAAGGCCGTTTTCTGTGGAAGAGTTTCTTGATACATACAGGCAGTGCGAGGAATTAGTTGATGAAGGAAAGATCCGCTATATTGGAATCTCCAATATGACGATCCCGAAGCTTGAGGCTGTTCTCCCTAAAATGCGTATCAAACCGGCAGCCTGCGAGATGGAGCTTCATCCGTGCTTCCAGCAGCAGGAACTGTTTGACTACCTTGCGGCAAGAGACATTCAGCCTGTAGGGTTCATGCCTATCGGTTCCCCCACAAGGCCGGAGAGGGATATGATGCCTGAGGATATCGCGGATATCCAGACACCCGAGATGCAGGCCATCGCTAAGGCACATGGCGTACACCCGGCAGTTATCTCCCTGAAATGGGCAGTGCAGAGGGGCCAGATCCCAATTCCGTTTTCTATCCATGAAAATGAATATGTGAGCAATCTGCAGTGTACAACAGAGGATCCTCTGACAGAAGAAGAGATGGCGTCTATTGCAACTCTCGAGAGGAATAACCGCCTTGTAAAAGGACAGGTTTTCTTATGGGAAGGTGCAAACGACTGGCATGATCTGTGGGATGAAGATGGAAAGATCGTAGACTGTACAGACTGCTGATCAGTGGAAGTGAGCTGCTGACCATGTTCTGACAGGCAGAAGTGCCGGTTCCCGGGGATGTGTCCCCGCACAGGGAACCGGCATTTTAAATGCTGTATCCGGAGAAAAGAATATATTCCGGAAGTCAGAGTATAGATTTGGAGGAAAGAAAATGATAACAACAGTGACCTTAAATGTAGCGGTCGATAAAGCTTATACTGTAAAAGAACTGAACAAAGGTGAGGTAATGCGTGTTCTCCAATGCTCCAACACGGCAGGGGGAAAAGGCCTGAATGTGGCTAAGGTGGTAAAGCTATGCGGTGAGGAAGTGCTTGCAACCGGATTTGTGGGAGGACATAATGGCGCCTATGTAGAGGATCTTTTAAAAGAGAAGATGGTTCCCAGCCGTTTTGTACATGTACCGGGTGAGACCAGAAGCTGTATCAATGTTCTGGCAGAAGACGGAAGCTCAACGGAATTTCTGGAACCGGGTGAGCCTGTAAGACCCGAAGACGTACAAAATTTTCTGGACCAGTTTGATGAGATCATACGGGAAAGCAATGTGGTGACCATTTCCGGAAGTATTCCCAGGGGAGTCCCGTCAGATATCTACGGGAGTCTGATAACCAAGATTAAAGGAGCCGGAAAGCAGGTGATCCTGGATACCAGCGGAAAGCTTCTGGAAGAGGGCGTAAAATCCCGCCCTACAATGATCAAGCCGAACGATGATGAGATAGAAGCCCTGCTTGGGGTACCTGTCACAAACAGGGAAGAGATCATAGAAGGAGCCGGGAAGCTTCAGAAGATGGGGATAGAAATAGTAGTAGTATCCCTTGGCAGTGACGGTGCTCTGGTGGTGACAGAAGATGGTGTGTTACAGGGAAAACCTCCTAAGATCGAAGTTGTAAATACTGTGGGATGCGGTGATTCAATGACAGCAGCTTTTGCAGTGGGACTCTCAAGAGGGTATTCTATAGAAGAGACGCTCCGCTATGCAGTAGCTGTATCAGCGGCCAATGCCATGACTATGCAGACAGGAAATTTCAGGCAGAAAGATATGGAAAGAATTCTTCCCGAGGTGGAAATCAAACGGATCTGAGAAAGGTATACCTCAAGGATAAGTATATTTTTAAATATAAACTTCTGACATATGTATCAAATTTTAATTAAAGTTTGATACTATTTGTCAGAAGTTTTTTTTGACCAAAAACCTCATTCCCTATAGTATGTGAATATTTTGCAACATTATTTTATGGAGGAGAATTGATGATGGAGAAAGAAAAATCATATGCATCTCACTTGGAAGGATTTAAAGACAGCCTGCACAGAAATGAGAAATCACAGGCAACTATTAAAAAATATACAAGAGAAATTGGACAACTTATTGATTATCTGAACGGCAGGAAAATCACAAAAGATCTGCTGATTGATTACAGGGAGTATCTTCAGAACCTGAATCTTGTCCAGACAGTGAATGGAAAGCTGTCAGCTATTAATGCGTTTTTAGAATATATGGGGCTGCAGTGCTGCAAATTAAAATTATTCCGGGTCCAGCGGGCGGCATTTGTAGATGAGAAGAGAGAATTGACGGAGCAGGAGTATAAACGTTTGCTGGATGCCGCTAAGAAGCAGGACGATGACCGCCTGTACCATCTGATGCTGACTATCGCGGGAACAGGCATACGTATCAGCGAGCTGAAGTTTATTACCATAGATGCCCTTGAAAAGGGGCAGGCCAAAATATATCTGAAAGGGAAAGGCAGGACTATCCTTCTGCAAAAAAGCCTCAGGACACGGCTGATGAAATATGTAAAAGGGCAGGGGATCAGGGAGGGATATGTTTTTCAGACAAAGAGCGGAAAGCCTCTCGACAGGTCTAATATATGTCATGACATGAAGAAACTCTGTAAGCTGGCAGAAGTGGAACCAGGCAAAGTATTTCCCCACAACTTCCGCCATTTGTTTGCCCGTACTTTTTATGCCATCGAGAAAAACCTGGCTCATCTGGCAGATATTCTGGGTCACAGCAGCATAGAGACAACGCGTATTTATGTGGCGGCCAGCGCCAAAGCATATGAAGAAACTTTAGATAAGATGTGTCTGCTTTTATAAAAAAACCACAGAATTCTCATTCTGTGGTAGTTCCGCATCAATTAAATGGATACATAAAATCATTATAAAAGATTTTAAGATAGAATACAAGAATTATTTGTCGAAAAATTATATTTTCATAACAGTTTTGCCAAGATTATGTCATAAATACTTTTCCAGAAGATCCCAATCCGGTCTGAATATAGCACGAGCAGGCCTATAGAAATTTTTATTTCTGTAGGCCTTTCTGCAGATACGCAAAAATGACATTTATAACCGGCTCTCAGGAAAATAATTCAGGCGCTTACCACAGAATGAGAATTATGTGGTAGGGCAGATAAAACAAGGTTCCAGATAAGCTGCAGACGCTGTAGGGAGATGATATATAATGACAGGATTAAAGGTAAGAAGAAAAGATATTTATACTGCCCTGCTCACTGTTTTAGAAGCAGTTAAAAATAAACGCCGCAGCCTGAACAAAAGGATGGAGCAGCATTATTCTCCGGTACGGCTCGCATTTGCGTCGGCTGTAGTATGCATGCTGATCATGGTGCTTATGCTCTTTATTTCACCGTATCTGGGAGTTGCCAACGACAGCATGGCAAATCAGAAGATGAAGGGGTTTGGCCTGGATTACCTTGAGAAAGATACAGCACGGGAAGACAGCTTTCAGTCAAATGAATATTTTATTAAAACTTATGAATCCGTACATGCGGACGGGCAGGAATTTACAGTACATACATTATTTGTAACAGCTGCCAAAGCTGTTGATTCTTTTTTTACAGGAGACAATCTTTTTGATATCCGCTTTTTAGGCGCTCTTTATGGGATATGCTGGCTGCCGGGAGTATTTTTGCTTATAAAGTCAGCCCTGGAGAGGGTGAAGTACTTTTCTGAGGGAGTGGTTCTCTCAGTAGCCGGAGTACTAATATTTGCGGATGTAAGTTATCTGACATATTTCAATTCTCTATATACAGATGCGTTGATTTATATATGCATTCTGTATGCTGCAGGCGCTTCACTGGCCCTGCATAAAAACAGCAGATGGAGTCCTGCGTACATATTGATATTGACAATCTCAGGGACTGTCTTTTGCTTCATCAGCAGAAGATGCTTCCTGGCAGGAATACTTTTAGCTTTCTTTTGTATCCTTCAGATCAGAGTTTTTCAAGAATACCGTTTTAAGAAGATGCTCATCATGGCGGCAGCCGTCCTTTTAGCAGGTTCAGTTGTGAGTTTTTTTCAGTGTACGGAAGAATTTGACGAAACTGGCAAATTCCATGCCATGACAAGAGGAGTTCTGCTCCAGTCCCCCAACCCTGTGGAAACGCTGGACAGTTTTGGGATAGATGCTTCGTATGCTGTTCTGGCTGACTGCTCCCTGTATGATTATTATCCTGTGTCAGAGATAGAGAATCCGCTGTTGCATGAGGAATTTATGGATAAATATACTACGGGAGAGATTGCGCTATATTACATTAAGCACCCCGGTGCCATGCTTTCCATGTGGGATCTGGGCGTTAAATCTGCCTTTAACCTTCGCAGGAGTTACTGCGGCAACTATGAGAGCAGTACAGGAATGCCTGCTATGGGAAAAAGTATTTTCTGGTCGGCATGGAGCATCTTCAAGGAGAGATCCGCGCCAAAGACTATAGGTTATCTGGCCTTGCTTGTTGTCGTATTTTCTGCAATGTCGGGGAGAAAAGTATTTAATAAAAGAGTAGTCAGGAGATGGGACTATGTCTATTTTACAGTAATGGTTATCTTTTTATTGATTGGAGTAGTGGACATCACTTATGTAATGTTAAAGAGTGGTGACACGCAGCTGGTACAGTTTAATATGGTCATGGGAGTGAGCATGGACATTTTATTTTACTATGTACTGGCTGAAATCCTGCACAAATTAAATATACTGGAGGCCAGAAATGAAGAAAAAAGATGAAAATCAGGCAAATTTGATCATCAGGACAAAACAGGCGGAATCAGTGCTCCAGGATGTGGGCCTGCTGGTATTTCTGGGAGGAATACTGGCCGGAGCGCTTGTGATCGCCGCATCTGAAGGAGATGCCAGGATAGAAAATGTGGTGATGTTCTTTGTGCTGGGAGCGGGCATCCTTCTGGCATCTTATAAAGCCAGGTACATAGCTGTCGTGCTGGGATCTGTACAGACTTTATTTTATACAGTCTACAAAATTTATCAGGCTGTTGCAAACGGTGTGGAGATTACATGGATGTCATATATATGGCTGGTACTTCCGCTTTTATGCATTGCCGCCATGCTGGTGTTTATGCAGACAACTTATAAGACTGAGGTAATGACGGAAATGCTGGAGGAGCAGCTCAGAAATATGGTCCTGGTGGACGTTGTGACAGGGCTGTATAACCTGAAAAGTATGTACATGGATTTGGAAAGACAGATGGCTTACAGCAGAAGGAATCAGCTTAAGCTGTCCCTGATGATCGTGGAGCTGCGGTATGTCCAGGAACTGCGGTCTATATTAAATGCCGGACAATTTGATGAACTGAAACGGAGGATGGCGGAGGCAATAGAAGATTCCGTCAGGCTGGAAGACCGTCTGTATGCCATTGATGCTTCCGGCTCCATCGGGATCATCTGTACATGTGACAGGGGCGGCACTGAAATTATGAAAAGCAGGATATTGAAGAAGATGGGAGACAGGGAAACTTTTGAAGATATTCTGGACAGGGCGATCAAGGTGGAAATTAAGACAGGGTGTTTTGAATATGACGAAGAGAAGGTATCTAATGCGATTGAATTTAAGCAGAAGGCAGAAAATGAACTGCAGTACGATGTTTAAGAGGTTACCTGTACTGGCGGTGCTGCTGTGGCTGATATCAGCTGTGCTGGTACAGGCAGAGGAGGAGCGGGAGTATCTGCCGGCCGGTGAAGCTGAGATACTTCTTGTGCATAATGAATCCCCTTCAGATGATGAAGCGGAAGACATTGAATATATCAGCATGCTAGCCAATGCATTGAACAGGAGCCTTGATTTTGGAACACCAGAGCAGTGTGCGGATATTGTCTCCAAATACAGTTATATCATCTGCTATGGTCTGGATGAGGTTCCCGGGAAATTTATGGAAGAGTTAGGGGACTATGATGGCAGTCTGATGGTACTGGGCAGCGCCTTCATGGAAAAATATCTGACAGAGACAGGACAGGCAGCGTTTTGCGCAGGCAGGGAGACTCAGGAAAAGGGAAAGCTGGAATACTGCTTCTCCGAAGAGAACAGATTTGAAGAGCTTGTGGAGATCAGGGGCATGAGAAAATTTTTGGAAGAAGGCTACACAAATGGTGAGATTACAGCAGGAAATAAGTCCTACCCATTTTGTTCCCAGGTGGGAAATGTAAGGTTTATACCTGTCACTGATTTTTCAGGAAGTCTTGCCAGGGCGGCCCTTATGCAGGAAATCGTACAGTGGATGTGGCCCTATCTGGATTCTCCGCCGGATTATGCCCAGTATTTTGTACTTGACAAGGTTTATCCGTTTATGAGTGCAGAAAAATTAAAGGAGAGGGTTGATATCCTGATTGAGTCGGGCATACCTTTTGTGATTTCTGTTATGCCGGTCTTGCAGAATACGGAATTTCCCTCCATGAAGCAATTCTGCCAGGTGCTGAGCTATGCCCAGGCAAACGGCGGAGCAGTTATCTTAAATGCGCCTGTGATACATAAAGCAGATACAGATATTGATGAACTTTATGAAAAGCTCACTGATATGACTGTGGCATATACGGATTATGGAGTATATCCTCTTGGGATTGAAGTACCTTTAAGCTGGACAAATGATGAGACATATCTGAAAGTCCTGCAGAGATACAGGACGGTATTTGTCTGTGATGACGGCAGCAGCAGCGGATTTGACCTGGATTCCCATAAGAATTCTCTTTATTACAATTATCACCAGCTGGTACTGCCTCTGATCGGGCTGGACAAGACTGGGACTTCCTATCTAAAATGTTACTCTTCTGCCCTGTATCTGGATTCCTGTGAAGAGACAGGGGTCCTGGAAGAAAAAATAAAAAACTGCAGGGAATCTTCAGTACCGTTTAAAAATCTGTGGGATATGAACCACAGTGTATGGGCGAATGATTTTTGGATGAATTATGAAGACCGTATCCTGAGCATCAATGGAAAGGAGGCTGTCATTGAATTTCAGCCGGAGGCATTTGATGAGGATTTTGATTATGGAAGGAATATCATACAGAGGATAACAGTCAGCCTTCAGAACCAGAATAAGATCCTGATGGTTTTAGTCGCGGCAATAGTAGTGATATT
This sequence comes from Murimonas intestini, assembly GCF_024622195.1. Taxonomy (NCBI): domain Bacteria; kingdom Bacillati; phylum Bacillota; class Clostridia; order Lachnospirales; family Lachnospiraceae; genus Murimonas; species Murimonas intestini. The sequence continues at coordinate 78,892 of NZ_JANKBI010000009.1, read as the reverse complement.
TGTATCATTTATTATATATGCAAGAAAGAGGAACAGAAGGAATTTTTTCTTTGATGATAAGAGAGAGTAGGGAAGGATATGTCATTTATAGATTTATTATCACTTTTTGCAATTATTGCGATCTGGCTCTTAATGATCATGAATGTGATCCTGTCAGTAGGAGGCTTTATCTACTATATGCAGGTAGGAAAAGGCGACGGCAGGATACCCCTGGAAAAATATCCAATGGTAAGCGTCCTTGTTCCTGCCCACAATGAGAGTATTGTCATTATGCGAACAGTCAGATCCCTGCTGAGATTTACTTATCCGAAAGAGCTTTATGAGATCATTGTGATCAATGATAATTCAAATGATAATACGTCTGAAATGCTTAAAGGGCTTCAGAGGGAATTTCCGGGGCATAAGCTGATCGTTATCAACACAGGCCCTGAGGTGGGAGGAACAGGTAAATCAAATGCGCTGAACATTGGGTTTTCCATGGCAAGAGGTGAGGTGATCGCAATATATGATGCCGATAACACGCCGGAACCAGATGCATTGACAATATTGGTGGAAAACCTGATGTCTGATGATAAGCTGGGGGCTGTCATAGGAAAATTCAGGACCAGGAATAAATATGCATCACTTCTCAGCCGTTTTGTGAATATTGAGACACTGGCATATCAGTGCATGAATCAGGCGGGCAGGTATTTTTTCTTTAAGCTTTGTACGATACCCGGTACGAATTATGTAATACGCAGGAGCATTATTGAAGAAATCGGAGGCTGGGACACCAAGGCGCTTTCGGAAGATACGGAGATCAGCTTCCGTCTGTACAGGATGGGATACTACATTAAGCAGATGCCGCTGGCGGTCACATGGGAGCAGGAACCTCATCTGATGAAAGTTTGGTTCAAACAGAGGACAAGATGGGCCAAAGGCAATATCTACGTGCTGCTGAAAAATTTCAGATATGGCTTTGACAAAACTGCCGGCCCCATGAGACTTGATGTCTTCTATTACACGATCGTATATGTACTGATGCTGTCTTCACTGATCATATCAGACATTATATTTTTCAGCGGCATACTGGGGTTTGTCCATATTACGCTGGGAGGATTTTCCTCTTTACTGTGGGGGATGGCTATCCTTGTTTTTGTAGTAAATATTATGCTCACCCTTGTAACAGAAAAAAATGAATTTTCACTGGAGTCGGTGATCCTGTCATTTTTAATGCTTTTTACATATGCAAAGCTTTGGGTATTTGTAGTGCTCAAGGCGGTCTGGCTGAGTATCACAGATCAGGTATTCCATAAAGAAGTGATGTGGGACAAGACAGTGAGGTATGTGGAGATGGCAGCGTCAAAGGAAGATGACCAGGACATGGAAGATTTTTTGGATAAGAAATCAAGGAGGAAGAAAAATGGCAAGAAGTAAAAGCGGTTTCGCCATAGCAGCAGTGCTTTTCCTTTTATCAGTAATACTGGTATCGGGAAGAGATGTATATGCGGCAGCCCAGGATACGCCCACAAAGGAAGAGGCGCTGGGGGATATTATGGATTCAGATCCGGAGGATGCTTTAGAGGCGAACACTAAGGAACCCGATGTGAGCGCTGAAAACCATAAGGATTTTGAATACAGCGATGATATTGTTCTGAGCGGTATATTTCAGACGAACACTTATTATTTCCAGGTCCCGGATTACTGGGACAGCGAATACGCATATGCCAGGATACAGGTAGAACTTAGCCAGATGATACAGGACGTCCCGGCTTCCCTGACGTTTATGGTCAACAATGTCCCTGTCACTTCTTATAAAATGGATTACCAAAATGGGAAGACACAGACGCTGTATGTGGAGATCCCCATTGAAATGATAAAGGAAGGCTATAACAGCTTCGATGTGACAGGGTATGCCAGGATCTATGATGAGGAAGGATGTATTGATGATTTTTCAGGGGCTAACTGGATAAGCATCCGCAAGGAATCTTTTATTCAGGTAGGATATAGCTTAAAGGATCATGATCAGATGATATCTTACTATCCGTACCCGTTTATATCTACAGTTGATGAGTCGGGAAGTTTGGCATATATTGCCGTATCTGACGCAAAAGATGAGAAAGAGCTGGAAGCGGCGCTGATGGTGAGGGCCGGTCTGGGAAGCAGGACTGATATGGAGGATGATATTTCACTCGTCACTTATTCTTCGCTTCCGTGGGATGAGGGAAATAAAATCATCATATCACTTTTTGACAGCCTGGACGGGGAACTGAAGCAGGCTGTGCAGGAAGGGCTGAATGGCAGAGATCTGAAAGAGCAGGCGATGGTGAAATTCATGGCGGATAAAAACGGCAATCCGCTTCTACTCATCACATCGGAAGACGGTGACTGCCTTGTGGAGGCAGTCACCATGCTGCTGGATGAAGAACGTGTGTCACAGGAAAAAACAAGCCAGACATTTGTTAAAAAGGGGAGTGCGCAGATCATCAGGGAATCTTCGGCAAAGAGTGATATGATAGCCGGCAGGTATACGCTGGATGCACTGACTGAAGAAGGATTGAATTTTATAGGGCCATTTCATCAGACAGCTGATATTTATCTGCCGTTTTCAGGCGGATATGTGCTGGCGGATTCAGGAAAAGTAGTGCTGAAATTCCGCTATAGTGAGAATCTGGATTTCCGCCGTTCTATGGTGACTGTTTATTGGGGAGACGTGCCGGTTGCCAGCAAGAAACTGACGCAAGAGAACGCGGACGGCGATGAACTTTCCTTTACTATGCCCGAAGATGTGATTGGCACATATGCCGGCAAGATATCAGTGGCATTTGATCTGGAACTGCCGGAACTGTTCTGTACTCCAAGGATGGACCAGATGCCGTGGGCGTATGTGACAGAGGATTCTGTTTTCTATCTTCCTGTCGGTGTGGAAAGTAATTATTCATTATCCACCAGGCCGTATCCTTTTGAGATATCCTCTATGTTTAATGATCTTCTTGTTGTGATCCCGGATGAGATAACAGAGGAGGAATTAGATACATTAGGCCATATCATAGCTCTGTATGGGGAAAGCATCACTCCATATGGGGATATACAGGTAAAAAGGGCAGGGGAATTAGGTACCGGGGAGGAGAAATCCCATAACATCATTACAGTTGGAAATTACAATGATAACAGTCTTATACAGGAACTCAACGGTCAGCTGTATTTTAAATACAATGAAGATGGGACAGCTTTCCAAAGTAATGGCCGGCTGGTGCTTTCAGATGATTATGCCGGGAAGATAGCTTCTCTGCAGCTGCTCTATTCACCGTATGCGGACAACAAGGCCATACTTGTGGCAGGGGCATTAAATGATGAGACCTTGTCAAATATAAAATCCTTTATCAGTAAAGATGAAAATGTGTGGAAGCTGGAAAAGGATACAGTGCTTATAGATGATGAACTGGAAATCAAGACATTTGAAATGGCAGCTGTTGAAAAGAACAGAAAGCAGCCTGTTCTGAAGACGATTTTTGAGAATAACAGGGATTCTGTGATTTTCGCTGTTGCAGCCACATCTGTTATGCTTCTGCTTCTGCTGGCAGTAGTCTTAATACTCATACGTATATACTGGAGGCAGAGAAAGAAATAGCATACACCAAGCTAAAAGTAAGAAAGGTCAGGTTGCATATGGAACCCAGAAAAAATGTATTCAGCTATTTTGTGATCATCCTTTATATAACGGCGGTATTATACACCTTGATCAGCGGAGTGACTGCGCTGGGGGAAGGGCAGGAATATCCCTATCTGCTCCAGGGGGTATTTCTTGTGATGCTTCTGGCAGTGTGGCTGGCCCTGAACGGGATCACGGGGATGCTGGCCAGATTTGATATAGGTAACCGCCTGAAAGCCAGGGAGCAGGTTCTTAAATATGCGGAGGCGGCTGTAGTAATTCTTGTGCTGGCGGCGGGGTTTATCATCCGTATAAGATATCTGCAGTCAATGCCTATGGAGCCGGAATCAGATTATAAGACTTATTATGAGATTGCTGATTTGATAAACAGAGGGACTTTGTTAAAGGAAGGGCCGGGATACTGTGACTATATAGCTATGTTTCCACATGTGTTCGGCTATCCGTATGTGCTGGCAGTTTTATTCAGGATATTCGGGACAAGTGTACAGACCGCCCAGTATTTTAATGTGGTTCTGGCCATGGGTACTGTATTTCTGGCATACAGGACAGGAAAAGCTGCGGGAGGAAGGATATGCGGTTTGTCTGCCCTTTTCCTGACAGCATTCTGGCCGTCTCAGATCCTTTACATCAATATGGTTGCAAGTGAATATTTATTTTCATTTTTGCTCATGCTGTGTCTTTATCTTTTTGTGAAAACAATAAAAGAATATCCGCCTGATACAAAGAAGCCCGTGAGAGGCGTACTCCTGCACTTTGCAATTGGGGTATTGCTGGCTGTGACGGCAGCGGTCCGCCCCATGGCGCTGATCCTTCTGATAACGATCGTGATCTGCATACTTCCGCAGAAAATGCGCCTTCCGGTAAAATTGCCCAGCGATCAGCCACTGTCACTTCGGATACTGGGAAAAGGGTGGATGAGATGCCTTGTTATTGTTATTACATATTTCTGTGTCTCTAATTTCTTTTCCATGGGTATTTCTTATACCATAGATCAGAAGACCGCCTCCGGGACGTCCTCCTTTGGCTATAACCTCCTGGTCGGATTGAATGAAGAGTCATATGGAGGCTGGAACCAGGAAGATGCTGATTATCTGTATGGCGCCATGGAACAGACGGGCAGCGCCACCCAGGCCCATATAGCCTGCCGGGACCTGGCTCTGGAAAGGCTTAAAAACCCAAAGGGAATATTTAACCTTTTCGTACATAAATTCCAGGCATTGTGGGCTAATGATGACTATGGGAGCACCTGGAATATTTTATTTATGGACCAGCAGGGAACACTCACCCCTGCCCGGGAAAAATTTCTCTATGGAGTCCGTGATATAAGCAACTTATTTTATTTAACATTAGTGGCGCTGGCCGGGGTAGAAGGGATATTTTTGTGGAAGCGGGGAAACGGCATCACTTTTCCGTTCATCCTGATCTTTGTGGGAACTGCGGGGATGCATCTGTTTGTTGAGAGCCAGAACCGTTATCACTATCACGCGCTGTTTATGTTTGTGCTGCTGGCAGGATTTACGATAAAAGAAGTCTATGAAATGAACCGCTGCAAAGTGCTGGCTTCCCGGGAAGAAAAGGAACGCTGTCTTCTGGAAAAGCAGGAAGATGAGAAAAAGATGGAAGTTCTCTTAAATGAGGAAGAGGAATTGAAAAAGCGCAGGGAAGAAGCTATGAGATGCGGTTTTGATATGATGGATGCATTGAAAAAGGGATATGTCACTGTCAGCGTATCTGAGGCATATGAAAAGGATGGGACGCCTGACCCGTCAGAGCCGGATAAGGAAAAGGAAGATGGACAAAAAGGTTAGATCAGCGGAAAAAATATGTATAGCAGCCATTATTGTTTTAGCAGTTATTGCGCTTGCATGTATTGCCATTTTACTTACAGGCAGAGAAGAACAGCCCACAGAGACGGAGAAAACAGTACAGAAAGAGACAGAAGGGGAAAAGAAACTGACAGAGGAGAATGATTTTCTGCCTTCTGGTGTACTGTACGGGGAAAGATTGCCGGTCACTGAATTCACAGATGGGACGGGAGAAAAGAAAGAGCTGTCAGAATACCAGGGGAAAATGCTTGTTATAGCTTTCTGGGGGAGCTGGTGCAAATATTGTGAGCAGTTCCTGGAGCATTCTGAAGAATTCAGGGAACTGCTTGAGGAGCGAAAAGATACAAATATGGTATTGATCGATAAACTGGACCAGGATAAAGGTGAGAGCAGAGAAAAAGTCCGGGCCCTGCTGAGTGAGAAAAAGGTTGGGCTTGAGTGTCTGTATGACGAAGGGCTGAAAGCTTATAAGGCATATGGAGTTAAAAGAATTCCCACTGTGATCGTGCTGGATGATGAGGGTATCGTGAGATATGCAGCAGCAGATGTGCCAGAGAGCAGGGAAGCTCTGGATTCAGTACTGGATTATGTAAAATATGGGGGGAGTGAAGCAGCAGAAAAGTTTATAGCCAGCCAATTGTCCGGGAGCGAAGGCGGAATCTATACAAATTACAAGGGAAAATCAGGTACTCACCCCACAGGACATGATGTCCTGAGTGAATCCCAGGGGCTGATGATGGAATATGCTGTCTTAGCGGATGATCAGGGAGCTTTTGACAGGGCGTATGATTTTCTGAAAGCAAATATGTATGAACAGGGGATATTTTCGTGGTATGTGACTGCAGATGGAAAAAAGGCAGGAGCGAATGCGCTGCTGGATGATCTGAGGATCTGCAGGACACTGTGCATGGCAGAAGAGCAGTGGGGAGGCTACATCAAAGAGGCAGAAGAGCTGGCGGATGCCATACTTAAATACAATGTGTACGGGGACAGCATGAGCAGTTTTTATGATTTTTCCCAGGAAAGCCCGGGGAGTGTTATCTCCCTGTGTTATGGGGAATTGGATGCTCTGGGGAGGCTTCAGGAGCAGAATAATAAATGGGGGGAGCTTAAGGATAGGATGGCTGCTATTGTGCAGGACGGATATATCGGTGATGGATTTCCTCTGTATTTTTCCAGCTATGACTATGACAAAAAGAAATACAGCCAGGACAGCATAAATACAGCTGAGGCACTGATGACCCTGTATCATCTGGCAAAAGCCGGGCTTTTAAAGGAGACTTCGGAGGAATGGCTCCTGGAACAGCTGGAAGGAGACGGGCTGGCTGCCAGATACAATGTGGATGGTACAGTGGTCCCGGGATATGACTATGAAACGACAGCTGTCTACGCAATTGCAGGGCTGATTGGATATGAAAGCGGGAATGCCGGGATATATACAAGAGCGCTGCAGAAAATAGAGCAGAACCGGGTATGGGATACAGGAAGCAGTTTTTATGGAAGCTTTATGAACCAGGAAGCCGGTGACGATGTTATCGCATTTGACCAGTTAATGCCATTGATTTTATATGGATATTCTAAAGACGTATTATTCGGAAGCTAAGGAGGGGGCATATGTTATTCAATTCCCTGGATTTTTTGATATTTTTTCCTGTTGTTACTTTGATCTACTTTTTGATACCGCATAAAATACGGTATATCTGGCTTCTGATCTGCAGCTATTATTTTTATATGTGCTGGAATGCGGCTTATGCTTTACTGTTATTTACATCTACAGCCATAACATATGCCAGCGGCCTGGCTATACAGGCAGCCGGAAAACATGAGGAAAATGATCCGGAACGGCTGAAAAGCAAAGGGTTTGTGGCAATTTCCTTTATATTAAATCTTACAATCTTAATATTTTTTAAGTACACAGGCTTTATTATTGATAATTTAAATCTGCTGTTTGGCAGGTTCGGTATGGAACTTGTTATTCCGAAGTTCGATATCCTTCTTCCGGTGGGAATCTCCTTTTATATTTTTCAGGCATTGAGCTATACGGTGGATGCCTACAGGGGAGATGTGAAGGTAGAGAGGAATTTCCTTAAATATGCAGTTTTTGTCTCTTTTTTCCCTCAGCTTGTTGCAGGACCGATTGAGAGGTCATCACGTCTGCTGAACCAGTTTAATGACAGGCACAAGTTTGATTATGACCGCGTCTGCAAGGGCCTGATGATGATGGTATGGGGATTCTTTCAGAAAATGGTGATCGCGGACAGGGTGGCAGTGTTTGTGAACCAGATATTCAACTATTACAATTATTATTCAGGACTGGAGATTTTCATAGGAATGCTGTTTTTTGCAGTCCAGATATACTGCGATTTTGCAGGTTACTCTAATATTGCATTGGGCGCAGCGCAGGTGATGGGATTTGATTTGATGCAGAATTTTACACAGCCGTATCTGGCCCGTTCAGTAGCTGAATTCTGGAAGCGATGGCACATTTCCCTCACCAGCTGGTTCAGGGATTATCTCTACATTCCTTTGGGGGGAAACAGAAAAGGAAAGTGGATAAAATACAGAAATATTATGATCATATTTTTGACCAGCGGGCTGTGGCATGGGGCCAGCTGGACATATGTGATCTGGGGAGGGCTGAATGGAGCGTTTCAGATAGTTGGAGCCCAGACACTGAATCTGAGGAAGAGGATAAAAAAAGCAGCAGGCATACGGGAAGAAAGCTGGAGCTATAAAATGCTGGCCACAGTAATCACATTTCTGCTTGTGGATTTTACATGGATATTCTTCCGGGCAGATAATATAGAGGCGGCATTTTCACTGATCAGGCAGATGTTTTCCGGGTTCAGGCCATGGATCTTGATCGACGGGAGCCTGTATGCAATGGGACTGTCATTCATAGATTTCTGGATTGGGATGATCGCCATAGCTGTACTGCTGGCTGTTGATATATTGCACAGCAGGAATATACATATACGTGAATGGATCGTAAAACAGAACCTGTGGTTCCGCTGGGGCATTTATCTGCTGGCTGTGTATTCCATTTTGATTTTTGGGTATTACGGTCCAAATTTTGATGCCACACAGTTTATTTATTTCCAGTTTTAAGAGGATGCCATATGAAAGACAAAATAAAGAAAATTGTAAAAACCATAGTATTTCTGGGATGTTTTCTGGTTGGACTGTATTTTATCTGCAGTATATTAAAGTTTAAATATGCTGATGGTGTGAAGCCCATGGAAAATTTCTATGACCTGCCGGAGGATACTGTGGATGTACTCCTGCTTGGCAGCAGCCATATGGGGATGAATGTAGATCCAAGTATCCTCTGGGACGAGCAGGGTATAGCCGCTTATGCCTGCTGGGGCGGTATGCAGCCCACATGGAATACTTATTACTTCCTGAAAGAATGCCTGAAATACCAGACTCCCAAACTTGTTGTGATGGACACGTATCTGGCAGTAAATGATTTAGAGTACAGCGCCTATGAGAATTCTGTAAAAAATGTCCAGGGTATGCGTTTCTCAGAAGATAAGCTGGAAGCTATAGAAGCAGGGGTGGAACCAGAATACAGAGACAGTGTACTGCTGGGGCTGCCTACCTATCATTATAGATATGGAAGCCTGACCGCCGAAGATTTCAGCAGCTTTTTCTGGAATAAAAATACAGACATACAGACGATTGAATCTTCCGGCGGCATCGTACAGCCAATCTCTATCCGTGACACGTCGGCAGTCACTGAAAAAGCAGAGCTGTCAGAAAAATTGGGCAGATACTTTTATATGATCATTGATTACTGCCGGGAAAAGGATATCCCCCTGATGCTGGTTACTTCCCCCTATGATGTCCAGGAGATTGAACAGAAACGCTATAATAAGATTTCTGAGATAGCAATGGAGAACGGGATTGAGTTTTTAAATTTCAATAATTTTTATCAGGAGGCGGGGATCAATCCTGAAACAGATTTCAGGGATCCGGGGCATTTGAACGACAGCGGGATACTGAGATATTCCACTTATCTGGCAAATTATCTAAGACAAAATTATGAACTCCCTGACAGAAGAAAAGATGAGAGCCACATATGGGCACAGAAGAAGGAGACATCCGAAAATATTGTTTTTGCTCTGGATGAACAGTTTGTGGGCGGCGGCTTAAATTATAGGGATACAGAAGTGAAGTTATATGATAATCCGCTGGCTTCTTATACTCTGTTAACAGAAATATCTACAGAATGTGACAGTGAAGACCAGGTATGGATGTCATGCTTTAGTGAGGAGCCTGATAATTATACAGGCCTGCTGATAAATAAAAAAGATGGAAAAATATATGTAATTTTTAATGCCATCAGCAGGATAGAGATCACCGAATTTGGCGAAACTTTGAAGCTTGCGGTTGTGAAAAACGGTCTTAATTATAAAGTTTACGCAGACGGTTCACTGGCAGGAGAATTAACAATGGATAAGATCAGTCCATATGAGGGAACGCTGCTGCTGGGGTGCCAGGCGGATGCCGAAGGCAGGAGGTTCAGGTACAGCGATACGGATGTGAAAGACCTGGAAGTGTATGATATCAGCCTGGATGAGCAGGAAGTGCGCGAGTGGGAGCCAAGGGAACTGCCCAGGCCGCAGGAGTATCAGGCGCCTGCTGCCGGCTCAGAAGCTGATTATGAACTGGCACAACAGTTTGCCGGCGACGGTGCAGAAAAGTATCTGGACACGGGCATTCCTCTGTACCAGGATCCGGGGGCATCCTGGACGGTCATGGCACAGTTTGGTGAGACGTCAGAAATAGGGGCCGGAGTTTATTTTTCATGTTTCTGTGAGGAAGAAAGCAATTACAGAGGGCTGCTGGTAAGGAGGCTGGAACCAGGAAACATTAATATAATGTTTGGAAACCACAGCACGAATGTCCAGGTAGAGAAGGACTCTGTTATCCGCCTTGTGATTACAAAGGAACAGGCGTCTTACAATATTTATCTGAATGGAAAGAAGATCATAAGTGATGAGATGTCAGCAGTGGATGAATACAAGGGTAATCTGCTCATTGGCTGCCAGGAGACGGCAGAAGGCGAGAAATTCAGATTCAGTGATATTAAAGTCTATAACTTTGAAGTGTACGACGGGATCGTGGGAGAGAGCCGGATAATGGAATGGAATCCTGACTATAAAGAGGAGCAGCCCGGTAAAGAGCCTTCACCAGTTGATTATGTCCTGCCTCATCCATTCCTGGGCGACGGTATTTCTGAATTTGTGGATACTGGAATACAGCTGTATGATACAGCAGATAAAAACTGGACGCTGAAATTAAAATTCAGGAAGGGGGAGGCTGGACAGATGCTGGCCACGTGTTTTGCGGAGGAGCCTGTAAATTACAGGGGGCTGATCATCAATGTTCTGGATGAGTCTACCTTAAGCCTGACACTTGGACAGACTGCAAAGGAGGTAGAACTGCCGCCGCAGCCGGAGTCAGAACTGGAGATCATCAAGTCAGGGTATATGTATACCGTGATTCTGAATGGTGAAAAAGTGCTGGAAAATGTAGAAAGCAGGACATCTGAATATGATGGGACGCTGCATCTTGGATGTGCTGTAGATATTGACGGAAATGAATTCAGATTCTCCAAGGCTGAGATTCTGGAAATGACAGTATCAGATGTTCTCCAAAATGAGTGAGAGAAATCAGGCTGAAAGAACCCGGGGGGATATATGGATGAAAAAAGTATTGATCTTTTTAAAGAAGATATTGGATAACGATGCAAGAGCCATGGGACTGCTGTTTGGAATCCTGGCATTCGTGGTGACTGTTTCCGGGCTTGCCTCATCTCCCAGGCTGGGGACAGTTGATTCAGGAAAATACGAAAACGTGATGGCCAAAGCAGGTCTTGTCTATACCCCCGGGGATCAGGCAGAGGAGAGTACCCTGACGTATACCAGGGTGATCGAAAACTATGGATACGGACATTTTTCTTATGCGAAGCTGCTGGCCCCCAGCGGGTGCGGAAGCCTGATATACCCGGTGGCCCTCATACGTCTGGTGACAGAACCTTTCGGACTGGATTTTTCTACTATATATTTGTACATGATCTATGCAGCTGCGGCAGCTTACAGTGTATATGCGCTGGTACGGGGAACCGCATATCTGGCAGGGAGAGCCGCCTGGCTGCCGGGGGCATTGCTGCTTCTGCTCCTCTCTGACAGGAATCTGACAGTATTTTTTAATTCCCTGTACAGCACAGGTACTATGATCATAGGATTTTTACTGGCATCCTCAATGTTGTTAAGAGCGTTGACTTACAGGAAGGGAAGAGGCGGTTATGCCCTTTTCCCTCTTGCAGGCGCATTAGTATTTCTTATTAATGCATCGCCGGTGATGGTAGTTTTTATACCATTTGCTATTGCCGCCGCCGGGGTATTTGTGTGTGAACAGAAGAATTTTTCACGGAAAGTGATCTGCGGAGTGATATTGGCGGGAATCCTGGTGACAGGGATCAGCTCCGGTGTACGGCAGTATCAGAGCGACCCGGATATGAATTCTGAGACATCCGCCTACCATGCAGCCTTCCAGGGATTTCTGGAGGCATCGGCTGACCCGGCCGGGGATCTTAAGGATTTTGGTCTTGATGAAGATTATATATCTGATATCGGCAATTCATACTATCAGGATGCGGGCACTTATGTACATAATCCCAGAGATGAGGAAGAAGCAGAGATGCTATTTTCCAAGCTGAACCAAAAGACAATTTTCACATGGTATTTAAATCATCCCGGGAGGATTTTAAAAACACTCATTTGCCAGGAAGAACCTTTTAACAGTTTTGAGACAGAATGGGTCTTGGGTGTAGGACAGTTCAGTTCACAGCAGGATAAAGTGACAAAGAGCTGGTCGTTGGCAGATACACTTCTGAAAATGCTGTTTCCGGAAAATTGTGCCATGCTGCTGATCTTATTTTTACTTTTTGCTGCCGGAGCAGTTCTGATATTTATAAAAGGAATAAGAAATAAAAAACGGGGCGCCTGGGTATTGCCGGCAGTGATCCTTACATGGGCGCTGGGAGCAGCCAGCAGCCTGCCTTTGTACATTATGGCTGAGGGCAGGGCATCAATGGTATTTATGAGAGTTTTTGCCGTCTTCGTCATTGCATTACAGGCAGCAGGGGTCCTGACCTGTTTATACATAGGGGCGGTTAAGGCTTCCGGGTGGTTTCGCAGGATATACAGCGAGCTGCCGGAGCAGGACAGCGGATTGCTGATCAGCGGGGAAATCACTGGGGATGAAAATGAAAACGTCTTTTTGTACAGCTGGATAGCCGGGAAAGCCGGGAAGCTGTATAAGCTGGTCATGAAAGCTGCAGGAAACAGGAAGTATGTAATGACAGCAGTATCCGCCGCCGCTGTGTGCATGACTGCAGTCATACTGCTGGCAGACCCAAGGGCAGGGTGTGTAAATAACGGCGATTTTGGACGTATGATGGAACAGACAGGCCTTATATGGACTGGTGATATCTTCTATGATACTAACGCACAGCTGGGAAACAGGGTGATCGAGGAATATGCATACCGCTCTGCTTTTGATTTCAGGACGCTTACTCTTATAAAGCCTACATACAGCCTGATCTATCCTGTAGCAATTGTAAGAGGGATCTGCTATATCCTGCAGCAGCCATTCAGCACCTATTATGTAAGCATTGTCATGAGTATCATATTGCTGCTGTGCATTTTGTCAATTGTGAGGGATATGTTTCCTTATTTAAAAAAATACACGCTTTTATTTGGTATAGGGATGTGTGTTGTTTTTCTGTGTGAAAGCTATCTTGTATGGTTCAATTCCCTGTTCGGTGAAGGATGTATTTTTCTGGGCGTCTTTATGGTGGCGGCCTGCTGTGTGCATTTAGCTGTAATACCCCAGGGAAAGGGCATGCTGCATGTATTCCTTCTGCTGCTTGCCTGCAGGTTCCTTTTGTGCGCAAAGGCGCAGATGCTTGTTGCCCTGCCTGTGCTGGGAATCCTTTTGATCGTATTCGCCCTGTATCACAGGCCGCTAAAGCTGAAAAAATTAATTCCCTATACAATCCTGTTTATGATACTGTTCGCCGGGATGACATATGAGGGAATACGCATCTATCAGGACAATGGCAATATTTCAGAAAGGCAGACTGTATGGCAGTCCGTATTCTATGGAGCGCTGATGGTTTCTGATGATCCTGTGGGGGATATGGAAGAACTGGGAATAGATCCCAGGATGGCGGCTGACATAGGAAAAGATGCCTACCAGCCTGATGCAGATTATGTGATCAGCCCTAATTCACCAGAAGCAGATGAAGCATTCTATGATCATGTGAATACCTTCACCATGGTTAAATATTATTTGAAAAGGCCTCTGCAGCTGCTGAAAATGCTGGACTACTCAGCGGCAGAGTCAAGGGAACTGTACAATGGGTTTAGGGCTTATAAAGGCCAGAACTATGGAGGGGAGCATGATCCTGTTGACAGGCTGGGACTTTGGCTGTATTGGAGGCCGTTCTTCTCCTTTGGCGCCTTTTGGGAATATGCGGCTGTCTATGGAGTTTTGCTGTGGTACTGCATCAGCTGTATCAGAAAACGTGATAACCCGGCACAGAAGAAGCTTTTATGTGTTGTTTATATGGGAATCATGCTCATTGGATGTCTGCAGTACCCTCTGTCTGTGATTGGAAACGGGTTTGCGGACAATCAGAAGCAGATGTTTGGATTTATGGTATGCCACGATTTGCTCACAGTGATCACAGTGGTTCAATTGATAAGCTGGCTGAGAAGGGGGAAAAAGGATGAAAAAAGTAGCAGTAGTATTCGGGACACGGCCGGAAGCAATTAAAATGTGCCCCCTTGTACTGGAACTGAAAAAGAGGCACGGGATCCAGACTATAGTGTGTGTGACAGGACAGCACCGCCAGATGCTGGACAGTGTCCTGGGGGTATTTGACGTACACCCTGATTATGACCTGAACATCATGAAAGAAAACCAGACACTTTTTGACGTGACGGTCCTGGTGATGACCAGGATGAAAGAGGTGCTGGAAAAGGAAAGACCGGATGTGGTACTTGTACACGGAGATACCACGACTGCTTACGCGTCAGCTCTTGCCGGCTTTTATCTCAGGATACCTGTTGGACATGTGGAGGCCGGGCTGAGGACCTACAACATATTCAGCCCCTTCCCGGAAGAGATGAACAGAAGATCAATAGGGATCATGGCAAGTTATCATTTTGCCCCCACGGCAGCGGCCAGGGAGCATCTGCTGAGAGAAGGGACAGCGCCGGAAAGGGTATTTATTACAGGGAACACGGCAATCGACGCCATGAAGACAACGGTCAGGAAAAATTATTCTCATGACCAGCTTAAATGGGCCCGGGGAAGCAGGTGTATCCTGATCACAGCCCACCGGCGTGAAAACCTGGGAAGGCCGATGGAGCAGATGTTCAGGGCAATCCGGCGGATCGTTGATGAGTTTGAGGATGTGAAAGTGATCTATCCTGTGCATTTAAACCCGCTTGTACAGAAATGTGCAAAGAGATATCTGGGAGATTCTGACAGGATCCATCTGATAGAACCTCTGGATGTAATGGATTTCCATAATCTCATGGCGCGCTGCTATCTGGTGCTGACGGACAGCGGCGGAATACAGGAGGAGGCTCCCGGCCTGGGAAAGCCCGTCCTGGTAATGCGTGACACTACTGAGAGGCCGGAGGGAGTTGAGGCGGGAACGCTGAAGCTTGTAGGAACGGAAGAAGAAAGAATATATCAGGTATTCAGACAGCTGCTCACGGATAAAAACGAGTATGATAAAATGAGCCGGGCATCCAATCCATATGGAGACGGGAATGCATGCATCAGGATAGCAGATATTTTAGAGAAGGATACAGGCGGGCAGCCAGCTGTCTGAAGGACCTGGTTTAATAGAAAGGGGCAGGGCATATGGGATGTGGATTATATTTGGTGGTACCATGCTATAACGAGGAGGAAGTACTTCCGGAAACTACAAAACGCCTGAATGATAAGATGGAGCGCATGTGCAGGGAGGGGCTTATCGATGACGGCAGGAGTAAGGTACTCTATGTAAATGATGGTTCAAAGGACAGGACATGGGAGCTCATACAGCAGATACACAGAGAAAATCCGCGGTTTACAGGCATCAGCCTGGCCCATAATATGGGACACCAGAATGCACTGCTGGCCGGGCTGATGACAGCCAAAGACTATGCAGATGCAGTGATCTCCATGGATGCGGATCTTCAGGATGACGTGGAGGTTCTGGATGAAATGATCAAAAAGTATATGGATGGGAATGATATAGTCTATGGAGTGAGGTCCTCCAGAAAAAAAGATACATTTTTCAAACGTTTTTCTGCGGAGAGTTTCTACAGGGTCATGTCTGCCATGGGGGTGAAGACAGTATTTAACCATGCTGATTACCGCCTGACAAGTAAAAGAGTCCTGGAAAGCCTGAAAGATTTCCGGGAAGTAAACCTGTTTTTAAGAGGGATATTTCCGCTGATCGGTTATACCTCCGATGTGGTCCTGTACGAAAGAAACGAGCGCTTTGCAGGAGAATCCAAGTATCCTTTTAAAAAGATGCTTGCTTTTGCCTGGGACGGCATTACTTCTTTTACAGTAAAGCCATTGAAGGCCATATCCGTGATCGGTATCCTTATTTCATTTATCAGCCTTCTTTTTTTACTGCATTTCCTGCTGACTAAATTATTAGGGTATACTGTTCAGGGATGGACAAGCGTTATCTGTTCCATCTGGCTGGTAGGAGGGCTGCAGCTGTTCTGCCTGGGAATCATCGGTGAATATATAGGAAAAATTTATGGGGAAGTAAAACAGAGGCCCCGGTATATCATAGAAGAAAATCTGCTGGATGCAGCGGAGCAGGAAATTTAAGGCAGTCTTACTTTGTAGTTTTTTTATAGATAATTGTATGTTACACTAATAAAATGTGGATTACTTCCGGGGCAGGTGAAAAGTATGTGGATAAGGGAGGAAGAAAAAGAATGCAGTATAAAATATTGGCTGTGGATGATGAAGAACCTATCCGCAGGCTGCTGAAGGATTTTTTTAATATGCAGGGATATCTTGTCTATACGGCTGCTGACGGCAGAGAGGCTATAGAACTGCTGGAAAAAGGGCCGGACCTGATTTTGCTGGATATCAATATGCCGGATATGGATGGCTTTGAAGTATGCAGGAAAATAAGGAACCATGTGAACTGTCCTATCATTTTCCTGACAGCAAAGGTGGAGGAAAGAGACAGGGTAAACGGGCTGATGATCGGCGGAGACGACTATGTAGTAAAGCCGTTTTCCATGGAGGAACTTTCCGCAAGGGTAAAGGCGCATCTGAGACGCGAGGAACGAAGTGGTTCAAAGGAGAAATTGAAATTTTCCGATGAGCTGGTCATTAATTATACTGAGCGGACTGTTTTTTATCAGGATAAAGAGATTCCTCTCACAAGAATGGAATTTGACATCGTAGAACTGCTGTCTATGCACAGAGGGCAGATCTTCAGCAAGGAAAAGATATATGAGACCCTAAGAGGCTTTGAAGAAGAAGGTGACAGCAGCACTATTGCTGAGCATGTGCGCAGGATCAGGCTGAAAATAGGAAAATTTTCAGACAAGGTTTATGTAGACACAGTGTGGGGAGTTGGATATAAGTGGATTGGATAGAAGAGATCATTGAAAAGATCCGGAAAAAACTGCTGGATGCTTCTCTGAAGAAGTCGCTGGCCGTCTATATAGCAGTGGCAGCTGCTGCAGTTATCTGCCTGTCCGTTGGCACAGGCATGTTGTGTGAAGGCTGGCGTAAGCTTATAAATATGAGATATGCGCCCATGGACACGGCATACGAGTGGGAACGGGAAGCGGAAGAGGATATGTACAGGATCCTGGTAAGCGGAGAGTATTACAGTGTAATGAGCGGAACAGATAAAATCATATATTCTGTATTCTGGTATATAGAAAACTGGTGTGTTTTATTCTACTCAATTGGCGCTATTATCCTTGTGTCCTGGATGTTTTACAGGAATAAACTGGAGGAACCCATTACGATCATCCAGGACGGAGCCATGCATGTAAGCCGGGGAGAACTGGACTTTGACTGTACTTACACTGCACTGGACGAAATGGGTGAGCTGTGCGGCGCGTTTGATGCCATGAGGCGCAGGCTGATTGATAATTACCAGACTACATGGAATCTGATGGAAGAACAGAGATGTCTGAATGCGGCATTTGCCCACGACCTGCGGACGCCGCTGACTGTGATCCGCGGTTACACTGAATTTCTGAGGACATATTACCCGACAGGAAAAGTCAGTGAGGAGAGCCTGACAGAATACCTGACATTGATTGATGACCAGGTGATACGCCTCAGGGATTTTTCTAATACTATGAAAGAAATCAATACCATGGAAGAGCTGGAGCCAAAGCTGAAAAAGCAGGATATACTGGCCCTGGTAAAAAAGCTGAAGGAAACTGTACTGATCCTGGACGGCATGGAAGGCATATCATTTACATTCGAATATGCAGTAAAAGAGGGAAAGGAAGTATATGCGGATGAGGCCATGATCATGGAAGTGGCGGAGAATCTGATCTCAAATGCCATGCGCTACGCGAAAGAGCACATAGAGTTATATGCGGATATCAGTGAGGACGGGGATTATCTCCAGGTTTACGTCCAAGATGACGGGCCGGGCTTCACGAGGGAGGGCCTTGAGAAAGCCTCCAAGCCATACTTTGGGGAAAAAGGAAAGGGCGGGCACTTTGGTATCGGCCTGTTTATCTGCAAGGTATTGTGTGAAAAACACAGAGGACGGCTGGATCTGTCAAACAGTATAGAGGGCGGGGCTATCTGCTGCGCCAGTTTCTATATAATCTGATTCAAAATGCATTTTCAGGGATGCCGGAATTTACAAGCCGGCCCGGCATTCCTGGAGATGCATTTTCTTTGTTCTGTAGGAAAAGTATAGAAATTTTCTGTTTATACTTTGCTTATAACAACAGGGAAGTACCTGAAGATATTAAGAAAGAAGGAGAAAACATGTCTACTGAAATAGTTATTCAGAATCTGGATAAAACATATGGAAAAAAGCAGGCTTTAAAAAATGTGAACCTGACAATAGGGAGCGGGATGTTCGGGCTGCTGGGACCAAACGGAGCGGGGAAGACAACGCTGATGAAAATCCTGTCCACACTTCTTCCAAAAACAGGGGGAGAGGTCAGAATATGCGGTACAGACATTGGGCATTCCAGGGAAATAAGAAAGATGACAGGGTATCTGCCCCAGGATTTTTCAATGTATGGAAACATGTCATCGTATGAGGCTATGGATTACCTGGGAGTACTCTCAGGCCTGCCAAAGTCCGTCCGTAAAGAACGTATACCGGATCTTCTGGAAAAGGTAAACCTCCAGAATAATAAAAGGACAAAAGTAAAAGCCATGTCAGGCGGTATGCGCAGACGCCTGGGAATTGCCCAGGCCATCCTGCATGACCCCAAGGTGCTTATTGTAGATGAGCCTACTGCAGGCCTGGACCCGGAAGAGAGGGTGCGCTTCAGAAACCTTCTTTGTGAGATCGCAGAAGACAGGATCGTTATCCTGTCTACGCATATAGTGGGAGATATCGAAGCTACCTGTGAAAATATTGGGATACTTAACGAAGGCAGGCTCATTTACAGGGGATCGGTAGAAGGCCTGCTGGGTGAAGCCTATGGGAAAATCTATACTGCCAGGGTGTCTAAGAAAGAACTGCCCAGAATAAAGGAAGAATATATTGTGACCGGAATGATGGTCAGTGCAGCTCACGCAGATGTGCGTCTTGTATCGGAAAAACTTCCTTTCCAGGGAGCAGCCCTCTGCGAGGCAAATGTCGAAGATGCTTATATGTATCTGATGCAGAAGGAAAGGAGAGTACGATAATGTTTCTGTCATTATTTTGGAAAGAATGCAGGCAGCTTTTAAGAAGCATTACATTTTACCTGTACCTGGTCATACTTGTCCTTTTCTACTTTTCACAGCTTTCTACATTTACCCCGCTGGTGAAACCCCAGCCGGGCATGAAGAGCTACGGTGCAGATTATGCAGTCGATAAAAAGGACATTATGGATGGCACTTTGGGAAAGCTGGCTTATTGTTTTTACACTAATAGTTATACTGCCTATCCGATGGGATTTTACAAAAGTGTAAAGCTGGATGAAGATGAGGCCGCCCGTGTAGCAGAGATCATTGAAAAAGACACGGGCATGGATAAAAATGAAATTACTCAATTCATGCAGAAATATTTTAATGCAGAGGCAGATGTGAATGAAGGGCCTGAAGTTTTCACAGAAAATTATGGTCCGGACAATTATGATATGGAGAGTTATGATCCTGAAAATTTTGATGATGAATCATATGAGGCCCAGCCATCTGATGATTTTGAGAGGCGCATGCAGTTCTGGCCTGATATTCCGGCAGTGGAAGGACTGACATATGATGAGTTTGAAAAGCAGATGAAAGAAATAGACGGCCTTATCGGGGGCGGATCTGATTTTGCCCCGTCGAGACTCTATATGAACGCTGAGAAGGAACTGACATTTGAGGATCTGCAGAAAGAATATGAAGATACCTTGTACAAAGATAAGATATCAAACGCATATGCAAGAGAATTCTGTGATTATCTGGGGCTCATGCTGGCTATCCTCCCGGTATTTCTCTCGGCGACGAGAGCGCTCAGGGACAGGAGGGCAAAAGCAGCCGAAGTTATCTATGCAAGGAAAGTATCATCTGCAGCGGTCATCCTCTCAAGATACCTGGCTACACTTTTATTTGCGCTTCTTCCTGTCATAGTTCTGGGTGCGATGGTCACGGTACAGTGTATATATTATGGCAGGGGCCTTGGCGTGGATGTGGATGCCTTCGCATTCCTGAAACATATTTTCGGCTGGCTGATGCCCACCGCCATGACAGCCCTGTCTGTAGGATTTTTCTTTACCGAGCTGACAGATTCTCCGATTGCAGTCCTGGTTCAGGGAATATGGTGGATGGCAAGCAATTTCATGGCGTTCGGAAAAGGAACCCTGGAAGGGAGCTTTGGACTGAACCTTATACCAAGATGGAATACCTGCGGTAAATATGAAAAATTCACAGAACAGCTGCCTGACCTTATCACAAACAGGATATTCTATGCAGCAATAGCCCTGCTGCTGCTGGCGGGAACAATTATCGTCTATGAACTGAAAAGGAAAGGAAAGTGGGAAGTGCCATGGAAACGTGCGTCGAAATAGGAAAGGTAAATTTAAAATATCATCTGTCACGCCATCTGCTGATAGCGGCGGCTTTCCTGGTAATGTCTCCGCTTCTGATCAGCGTGAGAAACCTGGAGCCGGCCCAGACCGCCCAGTCGCTTGAGATGTATGCAGCCCTTATAGGCATCATCCTCCTGGTACCCATATTTCTTCCAGACCAGGACAAAAATATCCGGGACCTGACAGCGGCAAAATATACCCCGGCCCTGAAAGTCCAGATGGTCAGACTGGCAGAGAGCTTTATATTTCTTGTATTACTCCTGGGGGCCTTCACATTGTATCTGAAGACAGGCGGCTGTGAGTTTCCGGTCCTTGAAATGTATGCAGGCGTCCTGTCAGAAGCCTTCTTCCTGGGAGGCCTGGGGATAGCGGCATACGGCCTGTCTGACAATGTGATCATTGGATACATGATCCCCATAGTCTATTATGCTACCAACTTCAGCGGGGATAAATACCTGAAAAATTTCTATCTGTTTTCCATGATGCAGGACAGATATGAACCTAAGATCTGGCTGGCCTGCGCAGGCGTTGTGCTTATATGCGCGGGATTGGGGGTCAGACAGATCAAGAGATGAGATAGTTAAAGAGAGTGCCTGGAGAGCTGCTGCCCTCCGGGCATTTATTTTTTAGAACTGCCGTTTTTTTCTATCAGACTGCTGATCCCCATGATCTTGGCCAGGTTTGTTATGCCCTTTGTGGCATATGTTATGATTGAGACCTGCATGACAAGTAGCGGGGTGATGCCTGCAGACGATAAGTCGATCATAGAAAATACGTAGGCAAAGCCAATAAATGAACCTGCCACGATCAACGCTTTTAAAATCCCGTTTAACAGTTTTTCTTTACTGAAACGGAAGTTTTCGATTTTTATAGAATTGTATATGCCAAGCAGAATATTTAAGGTGATCACCACTGCAAGAACAGGCATCAGCCGGAATATTTCACTCATTTTTTACCTCCTCTCCAATCAGGTCTTCCTCTACAAGTACAGGAAGCTCCATACATTTCTTAAATTTGGCATCTCCCGTATGGTTGCCGTCCACTCCATTATAGGCGTCATGGAGATTTACAAATTCTTCGAATTCATCTTCAGGGATATACCCTTTTCGCATATAGATCTTATATTTCTGATTGATCCTGTCAGCAAGGGCCTCCCGGTTAGCTGCGCAGAGGCAGTTCAGAGTCCGGTCGATCCTGTTGAAGTTTTCCTCATGCTGAAGGATCATCTCTTTTTCTGTTTTTTCCTCAAGAGAATACCTGGACTGGATGCCGAAGCGCGTCAGTATCCAGTCAATCAGCCGGATAATCTCCTGAAAGGCGAACAGCACGCCCAGGAGGATCATGATGACTGATGGGAGTCCAAGGTTCAGGAGTTCTTTGATGTGGTCCATGGGTCACCGTCCTTTAGGCCTTACGTTTCCAGATATAGCAGGTCTGGTAAGGCGGCAGGATACTCTGGGCAGCGCTTAGCTGAGAATTAGTGCCAGGAGCAGAACTGCCAGTATTAAACGCGGTGCTGTTATTTGTAGTAAGACCGACGCTGTTAGTTCCGGGAGCAGTGTTTCCTGTATTTCCCGAAAACGCAGATGTTCCAGGCGCTGAACCGTCTGTATTAAGTGCAGTAGCTGACGTACCTGGAGCTACTGAAGACGTATAATCAAATGCTCCGGCCCTGGACGCCGCTGATTTTACATCCCAGTAGCCAACAGTACCATTTTGGTTCAGCTGGCCATTAGGAGCATCACATCTAAAGTAAAAATAAGATGAATTAGATCCCATAGTCTGAAGGTGTTTATGACTATTAACTGTATGGCTGTGTCCCTGGACATAATGAGTATGATTATTTACTGTATGACTGTGTGAACCCATAGAATGCCCGTGATTATTTACTGTATGGCTATGCCCGTTTATAGAATGGGCGTGGCCGCCAACAGAATGGGCATGGCTTGTAACCGTATGACTGTGGGAAAGGCTGACAGTCTTGGCACCGCCAGTCTTAGCCGGGGTATTAAATTCTGTCTGGTTTTCATCAACGCCCATAAGAACCTTTCCATTTCCATATCTTTCCCATGTGCCCCCTAATAGAGTGCCTGGATTAGTGTTAGTCACAGTCAGATAAAGACTTCCCACAGGATGGAAACGGTTTAGTGTCTGCTGCATAATTCTGTCTGAGAATTTTTCCAGCAGCTGGGAAATCTGGCCATATTGTGTTGTAGTGCTGTTTTGGACTAAAAATATATCGGAATCGTTAATGGAGGCGGCTTTTGGAAGTTCCGCCAGTGTTTTTACCGGAACAGTATCAGAAGCAGGGGCGGCTGCATGTGATGCTGTATTTTGTGTTTGGCTTAAAAGTATATCGTCAGGCATTTAGATCCTCCTTATAATTGTTAATGTATATCGGTTTTGTTTACACAGGAAAGCCATAGTGCAACCCAGCCATCTTTCAATTTTTCATAAGACTTTAAAAGTCCCCAGAGTTGGCTGCTGGCATCTCTGGCTTCATCTACTATAGTGAATGTCCCAATCCCAGTAAACCCTGTTGGATGATAAGATATCCCAGGGCCTGAGCGTATATAGACATCGGGGGCAGATATTTTCACTGTATAAGGTTTGAAAGAAGTTGGCGGTGATATTTTATCTTCTGTATATGTATGAACAATTTCTCCATCAGATCTATATACGTTATATGAGCTTCCGCATGCAGATGCAAAAGATCTTGCATTATCCAATATGGTAAATGCTCCTTTTTGGTTTACACAGCGGCCATTCTGCCATCCTGTCCCTACACGGTATAGATTATCATATGCAGAGCTGCCAGAGTGGTTATTTTCAAGTCCGGGGGCTGAATCATTGCCTGAGCCAGCATTTGCGTCAGAGGTATTAAGATATGATAATACTTTTTTTAAGAATCCATCCCAGGTAATTTTACCAGTATTATAGACAAATGGGTTTGGACAAATTTTAGCGTTGACGTCATAATGGCGTATAACGTGATCAATATTAATATTTAGCTCGTTCATGAGCTGGGCGGTTAACTTTGCCGAGGATTCGATTGTTGCATCCTCAAAGTACCAGTCTTTGTCAGTAGCATTCATGGTTGCTGTGTTCCTCTTACGGACGCACATCTCTATACTGACGGAATTACTGTTTAATGCTATCTGATACCATGGGTGGGGGCCGGAGCCCTGCAGACCACCGCCGATGGCCCAGGAATAATAGTTATGGTAGTCATTACCCTGCCACACATCCCCGTTAAAGCCAACCCAGAAATCCGCAGAAGCTCCTACATACTGGCTTTTATAGTAGTCAGTGTTTGCTTTTGCATCACCCAGGGCACCTACGTAATGGATGACGATAAACTGGATGTCGGATTTGCTGCGTTTTAAAGGGGTGTGATTGAGGGACATGAGGTTTTTGTTAATAGTCATTATTTGACCTCCTTTGTCTTCAAAATGTTAAATAGTCATTCATTTGCTTATGAAGCAGCAACGACTTTGCGATTATGTTGAACTATGTAAGTATCAGAGAATTTCATTGCTGTTCCAAAAGCCTTTGATTATTATGCATCCGCTCATTTTTCCAACATTTCCATACAGATTCATGTTTCCGTCTGTTCGGATAAAGACTGCGCTGGTTACATCTGTATCGGTACACAAAACGTGTACAAATTCATTTCCATCGTTTGGACGGTAAGGTGAGGGGATGTTGGCAATAACGACCCCTTCTGTTTTGGTACCGGGAATAAATTGAGCGTTGATAAAAACCATATGTCCTAAGCGGCGTAAACAAAAATAAGAAACAGCATTGTTTTCACGAATCGTCCATCCATTACGCATATAACTGCTCTGTCCAACAAGTGAATGGGTTGTAAGATTTGCTATATCTACATTTCCGTCAATATGAAATGCTATAGGGGTTTTGTGGGGATACACCCCGTCTTTGTAGGAATGGAACCATGCATTATCACTGTTATAATGAAGCCGAAACCCTCTTGTTTTTTCTGCATTATAAAAGAAGATGCCACAATCATTTTTTTGGACAGTTAAGTCACCAGTTAATAATCCTCCAGATTTATCTAATTTATTGCTGGATAAGCTGGTGATTGATGCAGACATTGGTGACAATTTATTGTTGATTTCACTTTCTGTAAAATAACGGTCATCATGTGTGTGGGTTGAAGCAGCTTTGCCATTAGATAAATCGTTGATCTGCGTTTGGATGTTTTTATTAACAGAAGATAAGTAGCTAAAAGGACTGATGGTTAACAGCCAGGATTTGATTTTATTTAACAGAAGAGATATGGTGGCTTTCTGAGTTCTGGGAGTACTGCCGGCAGTTTGAACAATAACAAGATCCGATTCATTGATGGCGGAAGAATCAGTTAATTCATTTATTTTTTTTGTTGGTAATTCTGACATTTTAATGTCCTTTCTATATGTGTATCAGACCCCTGATGACTGTTTACAATTTTTCTTCATAGACTATGTGGTTTCCTTCTGTATCTGTAATGATGTACCCATCGGAAGTCATAATATGGATCTTTTCAGGTTTTAAAGATACACTGATGATAAATTTTTCTTCTGCTGCAACAGGATTTCTGCTATAGGAGACATCTTCTATTCTGATATTAGCGGCGGCCATCAGCTGACCACCACCCTTACAGGATCTACCCATGTCTCGTCAGCAACTTCATATATGAATCGGAGCGTATAATCGCCGGTTCCTTTTGGAGCAATAAAGACATCCAGTTCATGGGTATCGATGTGGCAGTTACCGGAAGCCTCCAGCCTTCCGCTGCCGTCAAGGAGTTCATAAGTGGCATTTAGTATTTTAAAGGGCAGGTCTTCACCATCCTTGATTTGTACCTGGGTTCTGACATGCCTTTTTTCCCCTTTGTCAAATTTAATTTTCTGAGCCATAATATTCACCTTCCTTTCAAAATTTAGTGTGTCATGAGGGCATGTTCAGCCATATATGACTGATATGAATCAGACTGAAGTATGGCGGTAAACTCACCTGATTTGAGATAAGCATAGTATTCTGTATACTTGTCCATACTGAGCGATGCCGCATATCCAAACGGGATCAATATTGCCTGCATAGTATGTTTACTCACCATATATAACATTTTAGTAATATAGCTTATATTATCGGCATCATCATGGGCATAAAGTTCCAGGACATATTCCCCCCATGTGTCAGGTGGGACAGTAGCTTCCCACCTGTTTTCACCAGTTTTTTCAAAAACCAGTTCAAATTTATCTGCCTTTCCAATTACTTTAACAACCATTATGTAATCACTCCTTAGGCATCGGTAACATTTACAGTAATTTTGAAAATAGTTCCTGTTGGCACTGGATTTGGAGTAATAACGATATCACCAAAAACAGGCGGTATAGTATCCAGGGTGACTTCTCTGGAGACAACAGTGATTTTTCCGGCTACATCTGTTGCCTGGATCGTAATAGTGTTTTTACCGTCAGCCAGGGTGACTTCTTTACTAAAATTGCCATCTATTACTTCTGCTTCCTGAGCAATACCAGAGTTTACTTTTATAGTAAGAGAAGCAAGTCCACTGGTAACGTCACTTGTGGTACCCGATACGAGGCAGCTGATCTTGTTTGTAATAAATCCTACAGCAGGTGTTGTTACAGAAAGTGTGGGAGGAACAGTATCGATAGTAAAAGTGCTTGATGAGGCAGCGGCGGCATTTCCATCAAAATCTGCAGCGGCAAGTCTGATAGTATGAATTCCGTCATCTAAAGCTGATGTAATTGTATAAGAACAATTGTAGCCGTTTGAGGTGGCTGTTTTGGTGATACCTGATGTCACAGGTGTATTATTATCAATAGTAAGGCTGATAGTATCAGGATTTACACCGGAATCATTGTCTGTAATAGTCCAGGTGATAACAGGAGTACTGTTAGTTATCAGGGCATTAGCAGTAGGTGCGGTCACTGTTGCAACCGGTGCCACCTTCTCTTGGACAATAAGGCGCAGTTTAGCACCAAGTGCGGCGTCGGAAGCATCTTTAACAGTAGAATTGCCGGCATCATCGACAGCTGTTATCTTAACATTATAATAATGGCCATCTAAAGTATAACTGGATTTAGATGGTGCAGTGACAGATGCCTCATATTTTCCGGTAGTGTTATTTAAGGCCAGATCATAGGTCTGCCCGTTAATAGTAGCCTGTACAGTTTTTACACTCATTGTTTTACCTCATTTCTTATATGTTTTTTTAATAGATAATATATAAATGCCTGTAGGGAATATTTAGGTTTAGTGAAGTGGTCCAGATGCATCACATTTTACAATTTAATATTCCATACAGGCAGAAAATAGAAAAAAGCAGCTTACCCATAAGTGAAAGGGAAAGCTGCAGAGACTGAAGCAGTTATGAATCTGGACGATCAGAACCATTTATAGTGAGGTTTATCTCCATGGAAGAACCAATAGCGGAGATAGTCGTCCAGAACGATTGCTCCTAAACAAAGCGGCAGGAATAAAAGCGCAAATGGAAGGCAGACCTGTCCCGCTACATTTGCAGGCATATTGGAGTAGTCCCAGACGTTCCACTTAAGCCATAAATTTACAATGCAGCCGGTAAGGAATTCACCCATGAGGACAAATAGTTCTACCTGTATAACCTGTAATATCAGCGGCTTATCCCAGTTTGTAAATTCGTTTTGGAGACCGGCATACAGAAAGCACAGACCTCCAAGCAGAAACATTGACCAGTGGCTATAGCCCCGGAAGAGTATTTCACCTGTATAATAAAGGGCGCCGCCTATGGCGAAGAGGAATAGATATTTACTGGTCAGCTGTAAAGTCCTTATCATTTTATGCTCCTTTTGACTTGCTGGATAACGGTCTGTCCATTTTCCAGAACAGAATTCATCTCATCAAGATATTTCTTTGGTAAAGTAGTTTTTCCATAAGAGACAGACTTTATAACGTCCAGGTCTGATAAATCTTCAATATATCTATTCAGCGCATTGATATAAGTAGTATGGTAGAGTTTATGATTTTGAAGAGATGTATAAATATGGATAATATCGCTGGAAGGATAGAGTGTACAGCTTTCACCGTCAGCGTGATATGGTATATCAAGTCCTGTGAGGATAGCGATATTGAAGAGTGATTCAAGGTTTCTTTGGTCTTCGGCGGTGTAGCTGAAATGCTGGGAACCAATAGAAGTCTTGATTATAATCCCCTCGTAAATAGATTTTTTACACTCAGCCTGTAAAACAGATTTTTTATAAGTTTTTAATTCAGAGGCAGACATCATATCCATATCTTCTTCTATAGGCAAGTCTGATTCCAGTCTTGAAACTTTTGTGGTTAATGTGTTGATCTGATGTTGTAAAGAGTCGCTTTCAACTAGATTTACCAGAATCTGTTCTTTTTCATTAGAAAGCTTAAGCTGAATATCATAAAGCGAATAATTATTAATCACCCTGACGAGTTCGCCCTCTTCATTTATAAGTTTTATTGAATTAATAGATGAAGGACTGGTGAATGCTGATTTAATGGAATCAAACGAATAATCTTGGAATGTTATTGTGAATCCACGTTTGTTTGTTCCAATTATGGGATCTTCTACTGCTTTTATAACGTAGAATTCTGTTGCATCTGTTAAAATAATTTTTCTCACTTAGTACCCCCTACTTATCTGTCATGAATGATAGTGCTTTTACATCAAGTACTGATAAAATGTCAAGTTTCCGAAATTCTTCAATTGGTATTAATTGAATATCAACTTCCCTCATAATTTCCAGAAGTTCCTGAATAGATGATGCATATTCAGAGAAAAATTCTGGCATTATTTCAACATTTCCGTCTTTCGTTGTGGTGGTTTTACCTGCATCAATAAATTTTTGGCCTATAAGTGCTTGTTTTTGGCGGAACTTATCAGTTACTTTTTTTAATTCATCAAAGTTATCACTGATAATCCAGGAAAGTCTGCCGGGCATAGATAAATCTTTTTTGATTAAATTGTCTAATAATTCCGTCCTTTGTAGTATCTCTTCAATGGACATGTTGATTTTCATATTCTTCTTCTCCTTTTGCTAAATTGCTTAAAATACTAATTAATACAACTGTTTTGCTTTAAGTCAGCTATTTGGGCTTTTAAAGATTCAACTGCAGCTAATAATTCTTGATATTTTAATTCCAGGGAATCCGTTTCACAATATAATTCCTGTATTCCCTTACAAAGAAATGCGTCGATATTATAACCCAGGACACCTTCACCCGATTCGGAAATAAATTTTTCTGAAATAGAGTATCCTCCTCCAATGATAAAACCATAATTTTTCTGATAAATGCCATCCTTTAAATCACATTTTAGATTATAACTGCAGACATCCGTTTTCATGATTTCTTCCCGGGCGGATTTAAGTTTTTCAATATTAGTTTTGAGGTCATAAACTGATGATGTGTCAACACCTTTAAGTGTCCAAACTTTATGGATTCTAAAAGAGGCGCTGCCGTATGAGAAACCAGCATTGTCACCGGCAGGTTGAGTGGGTCGCAGATAACCGGCTCCATCAACCATTATGCTGCCGTAATCAGTATCCACAGGATTAGGGCGTAATATAAGATTATTCATACTACTAATTTGACCACCATTAGAAGCGTTAATCCCTAAACCTTCACTGGTACACATTATGGAACCTGCACTTAAACTATTACAAGTAATAATTGGTGTATTTACGCCACTCAATATAGTAGTATACTTTCTTAGTTCAATATGCCCAGCTTCACTTAGGCCTTCACCAATATAAAGCATATCATAGGTACTAACGGGTACAAGACGTAGCATAGAACTATTTCTTTGGGTATAGTTTGAATACATTGATATTTTATCTTTTATATTTATGGAAGTAGCGTCAATTGTACCTGTAATGGTAGCGTTTGTTGCTATAAGGGTACCTGATTGATTTACAGAAAATCTCCCATTACCCGCCCAAAAAGCCCATCCACCACCATAAGCACCCATTCCAGTGGAGTTATTGTTTTTAGCACCTGTATAAGCAATACCGTTATAGATATGGTCACCATCAATGGTCCAAGTTGCAATTTTTCCACTGCTTGCAGTGATATTTCCAGAAATTGTAGCGTTAGTAGCAGTTAAGACGCCAGCATTTGTTACTTTGAAGGCAGTACCGCAGCTAATGCCATTATTTCCTAAGTACACACTATTATTTGTACCTCCCAGAGAGGTGGTATTTTGGGCTATATAAGTACTGTTAATATTAAAACCAGCTATCTTTCCGGCTGTAGCAGTTACTGTACCATTTATGCTTAACGTACTTCCGTTCCATGATAATTTGCCAGAACCATAGTTAAAAGTTCCGCTATGCAAATTGATCCATCCGTTTGTACCAGCTATATTTCCAGTGGTTATTTGGGCAGCAGTAATGGCGTTAGTTTTTATTCGGTCAGCAGTTATACTGTTAGTTTTTATCCTGTTGGCATCAATGCTTCCTGTTTTTATTGCCCCACCATCTATCACGGTGGAACTTCCACTCTGTGATGCATTCATAAAGGTAGTCAGTGCACTGATCTTAAGATCCCTGGTAGCTACGGCAATCATTTGATCCGTAAGAGCCAGATTGGAGGCACCTGTATTTGATTTAACAACTAAATCTATTCTCTTGGCGGTCTGCTCGATACTTGAAATATGCGAATAAACAGAGGTGCCACTGGTGGGATCCCCCGGATTTCCAATTTTGGAATCTGTTTCTGACACTGTCTGGCTTATCTTTTCAAAATCCTGATGGATCAGTGAACCCAGATTTTTTAGCTCGTGCTTAACGGGATCTCCATTTTCATCATAATAATCAATTGTGGTATTCAGCCATACGGAATTATCGATGGAATTCTGAACCTCATCTACTTTGGTGGAGACTCCGGAAACAGTATTTTTCAGTGTTATCAGTTCGCCTTCAAGCTCAGCCGCATCTGCCAGTTTGCACCAGCTGAATTCTTTTATATATTCAGACGTGCTATCGGAGGAATCTGACGGCCTCACGGGAATAGTCAGTACACCGCTGCTGCCGGTAAGAGATGGAATAACATCTATCTGTAGATATGAGGTCATGCTGTCATTATTCTTTACTGTAACAGTCATGCCGGGAGGAATATTTCCAATTTTGCCCACTGTGCATGCCACGGCTTTAGTTCCTTTATAGCAGCTTATGCTGACTATGATACTGGTTGGAACGGCCAGTCCGTTTGCGGCTGCCAGGAATGAATGGCTGTCTCTTGAGAGGAATACTAAGACAGGTGATTCACCGGGTTTCCCCTGCCTGACACAGTAAATTGTGTGTTCGTCATATAAAGTTTTATCCTGATTTTCACAGCGGATATGCAGTGACTGTTTATTTGTGATAGCAGAGGAGGGAATGGTAATGGAAGATTTGTCTTCAGAAATACCGGATGAAGTTTCTATGCCATCCAGCAGCCATCTGGAGATAACGGCATTATTTCTTGCTATTGCATGTACAGTTATAGATGAAGGGGTGATGATATTATCTGCCTCCGTAAATACCTGGCCTCCGACTATTGTGATAGAGTCTGTCATATATGAAAGGTGTTCTATTTCCTGTTTTTGTGTTTCGTACATAACTGAAAACTCTTGATCGTTAAATTTCATTTTACTGACATCAAATATTGTATTGCCGTCTTCATCAAGCCACTCCCGTATCCCGGTGGTGTCGATATTGCGCTGTTTAATCTCGCCGTCACCTACCATGTCAGATTTTATAAAATCTTTTGGTACTATTGAGTCGTGCAGTCCGGAAGCGTCCAGCATTATATTTCCTGTGGAATCACAGATCAGCAGGCTGGGATGCCCTGCAGCATCATATCCTATCTGAATTCCTACTTTGCCCAGACTGTCATAGAACTGCAGAGTATTACCAGCCAGCTTCATTCCTGCGTCACCTTCATCAGACTGTATGAGCAGATCATTTGAAGTGATTTTAGCTGATGTGAGTACTAAGGCAGTAATTTTGCTGGCTACAAATTCGCGGATAAAGGCTTCATCCAGATGAGCATTTTTGGCGGTAAAATTGAATACATAACCATCTTCTACCAGAATATTCCCTGCAACCATATCCTTAAATTTCGCAATCTCAGCAGAAAGATCCTGGAATACAGCAGAATCCGCTGTAAGGAACTGGGCAGTCAGATATTTAATAAAAGCACTGTCAGCCTCAAGTTTTCCCACCTTGGCGATTTCCGCCGCAAGTTCCTCTGTCTTTAAATAATTTGTCTCGATATTGGCGAATTGGCGGAGGGTATCGGAGTTTATACTGCTGATCTGGGAATTGAGTGCATTTTCACCAGAATACCGGTCAAATACTGTCCGCAGGAATTTTTGTATAGCTGAATCAGTGGCAGTACTGGCTGCGGCCTTTATGGTATTTTTGCCGGAACTGGAGATTTTGTCCACCAGGTTCAGAAAATCACTTTTTTTCCCATAAGAGGTAGTGACTGTGGAGAATTTAATATCCAGGTCTTTGTCCCACTCAAGGATTGAAAATGTCATTTCTGATATCCGGGCTTTTTCATAATAGTCTGGAGCTGTCTCCACATAGATGAAGTTTCCAATGTCCATTTCTTCACGCAGATGGGAGAATTCTTCCATATAAAAGGGATTATCTGTACTGATGGAAAACTGCAGCTGCGGCTGGGATTCAATTTCCAGCTGGTCCTGTGCCGACTGCAGAAGCTCTTTTTGTTTTTCAAGCCTGCCATTCACACCGTCAAAATCAGATAAAATGATATTGCTGTCTGTATAATCCGTATGACGATAAAGTGCTTTGATTGCTGCGAGTTCTTCTTTTGAAAAGCCGTAATCAGGGTGATCAGGACGGCCTTTTTTTGATAAAGTGTCCATTTCACGTTCGCTGGCATCCATAATTGATTTCCAGGAATCCGCCTGTGCCTGGCGGTTCTTAAGCGCAGCCTGCGCCTGTTTCAGGTAATCCTTGTATTTCTTATAGGATTGCTGACGGGATTTCCAGAGGGCTTCTGTACCTGTCCCTGTACCTCCTGGCCAGGGCTTGTCATAGCCATTTTGCTGGTAGGAGGCGATCAGCTGTTCATAGTTACTGATTTTAGCTTCCAATTCATTGACACCGTAGAGATCCCACATGATTTCATAATCAGTTTTTGGGGCTTCCTCCACAGCCCCGGATTCTTTTCTTGTGATCTCCGCCTGAATATCTGGAATAACTACATTTTTAAAACTCAGATACATACCCAGATCAGGGGAATTTGACATGTCCAGGGTTCCGTCCGGCTTCTTGTTCCGCTCCTCAATTTTCACAATAAGCTTTTTATAGATATCCAGTTCCGTGTAGAGCTGGGGAAGGTCATAGGCTGCCCAGTTGTTTGTGACAGCATCTTCAGGCACCCGGTTCAGGATTTCTGACTGTCGTTCAAGTGCATCGGCGTATTTTTTATAGGGTACCAGATACTGGGCGGCGAGAGAGCTGCGGGCAGCCAGATATGCATCATATTTGTCTATTACTGACTGTGGAAACTGCCGGTGGAGGAAATAATTGATATTGACAATATCAGAGCTTCCGAGATTTACAGGATTAATAAGCAGGTCATCCTCCCCTTCTACTGTAAATACAGTATAAATCTCGTCAGAATCTGACTGTATGGAACAGTTATTCAGGATGGTATCATATGTGAGGCAGATGTTTGTATTTTGGCCGTAGGTACTAAGATCGTAAGCATTTACCTCCATGTGTTCGGAATCAAACTGAAAGATACAGCGGAACGCTTTGCTCATTTTCTGAAAAAATGACAGGACATCCACAGAGTCTTCCTCGAAGGAACGCCGCAGAGATCTCAGAGAAGTATCTATGTGGCCAGGTTTCCAGGTACGGCTGACATTGGACAAGACCAGATTGATGAGGCTTAAGGAAGGCTTGTCAGGATTGTACAGGACAATCTGTTCTTTCGGAATTCCATCCACGTCTGTATTTTCCTCATACATCTCAAGGGAGCCTTCTGTACCGCAGTTAATTTTGAAACCAACCAGGTCATCATTTTTTAAGGTATATTCATAGGACATGGCTGTAAGGGATTTTATTTCCTGGCTGGCCTCTTTTTGTATGCGTGGAGGTTCTTCGATATAAAACCAGCCAAATTCCGGGATATAGAGTTCCATAAAGGAGTCTATCTCATCATAAAAATTTGAAACTTCCCCACCCTCTATACGGGCAACTTCCAGCTCCAGGGTGGAGGGTTCGCACATTCTGGGGGTGAGATCGGCGCGCTGCACGCCATTTAATGCTCCCAGGATCCGCTTGCCGGAACGTGCCAGATAAATATCACAAGGCCGGGTCCTGTCCCAGTAATCATATTTTAATTTCATATCAGATACCTACCTTTCGCGGAAATTCACATCGAATCTCCAGGTCAAAATTTCCGGAGAGCAGCAGTTTATTCTTGCCTGGGATAAGCCGGGGCCACGTCAGGTTAAAATATTCAAAGGAATATGGCTTTCCGTTAATATCTGTAAGCTTTTTTCTGCGGCTGTCCAGAGTGATAACGTTATTTGCTATACAATTCAGAGTACATGGGCCTTGAGTGGTATCTGTCTGATTGTCTATGGATATAAGACCGGATGAATGGGGAGTGATCCTCAGAACTGGACTTAATGACATTTCCAATTCATCACTGGTATTATCTATAGTGACAACAGCAGTTGTCTGACAGGCAAAGCTGGCAGTATATGGTTCAAAGGGGTAGGGAGCATTGCAGGTAAAAGTAGCAGTAAATCCACATTTAACCCCGCCATATTCAAAATAACTGAACTCATCATCAAATACCCCGTAATAAACCAGGTTTTCATAGACTTGTTCATCATCCCCGGCCAGGCCTTCTATGGAGAAGGCCCTGGGAAAACTGGGGCTTGTCAGTACAGCAGTGATCTGGCGGATCTCGTCACGTGTAAGGCGTCCGGCATCTGCCTTCATGAAGGAAACAGGAAAACGCAGAACGTCTGTGTATTCCATTCCTTTATAATTCTGATAGGGGCGGTATTGGTTCATCTCACTTGTGATCCCCTGCCGTTTTACTATGGCAGGGGAGTTGTTTTCAGAACCAAAGGCGCACAATACCAGATCTAAATCTTCAGAGGAAAAACCATTATAGATAAAGGAGTTTCCAAAAGCTTGCATGTAATCACCTTCTCTTTCTTTAGCGTTTCAGGCCAGTCAAGGACTGCAGGCCCTGATACATATTTTTTTCAAAGGACTTCAATTTCTGGTCCATTATTTTTTCAAGCCCGGGCAGGGCATCTTTTGTTACGTTGCCTTCTACTGTAATTAAACTGCCGAAGTTCTGGGATATACTGACTGCTTTTTGAGAAGGCAGAGCGGCAGCGGGAAGAGAACTTGCGGCAGCGGACAGGGAGAGGGGAGCACTCAGCTGGCTCAGCTCCCAGAGACGTTTTGTCTGTTCATTGCTGAATATCATTTTTGCATCATCAAGTCTCACAAGCTGTCCGCCTTTAGTAGCAACAAGCTCGTCGCGGCCCCCCTCACCAATGACACCGTAGCCGGTAAGGGAAGAGATATCTCTGGCGCCTCTGGCAAAGTAACCCAGCCAGCGTCCATTTCCGTCAAAACGTGAATTCTTTCCGTCTATGACGGCATTCATATTTGCGTACATGA
Organism: Murimonas intestini; assembly: GCF_024622195.1. Taxonomy (NCBI): domain Bacteria; kingdom Bacillati; phylum Bacillota; class Clostridia; order Lachnospirales; family Lachnospiraceae; genus Murimonas; species Murimonas intestini. The sequence goes on along the minus strand of NZ_JANKBI010000009.1, from coordinate 43,386 downwards.
TACCGTCCGGCCCCACATAATACCAGTCTTTTCCATTGGCTCCTTTGATCCACTGGTTTTTCTGGACGGCACCGCTGGCATTGGCGTAGTACCAGGTGGCTCCAAGTTTAAACCATCCTGTCTTCATTTTTCCGCCGGCAGCCAAATAGTAATCTTTACCGTTGGAATTAATCATCCCGTTTTCTACCATTTTGCCGTCGCTGCCCAGATAGTACCAGTCTTTGCCATTAGCGGCTTTGATCCATTTGTTGACTGCCATATCTCCGCCCGGATTCAGATAATACCATGTCTGTCCGTCTTTGACCCAGCCCTTCTGCATGTAACCTTTTCCGTCAAAATGATACCATTTGCCGTCTATCTGTTCCCAGCCGTTTTTTGTATAGGAACCGCCGTCATGTTCATACCACCAGCCTGTGTTGTTCTTTTTCCACTGTCCGCCGGCTTTGGCCGCGGCAGTTTCTTTGGCAGGCGGCACGGATGCAGAATTATTTGTGGCCTGCTTCTGGGCATTTGTATTAATATCAGCCACATTGCTGCCAACGGCTGATTGTCCGGCTGCAGTCTGGGAGGCTGCTGCTGCCGCTTTTTTGTAAGTCTCTATGGCAGTGACAGCGTTTTTCCAGGGATCGGATAATTCAGATGACAGGTGGATCCCGTAGGCTTCCGCCATACTTCCAAGCTCTTCATAGACAGCTGCATAATTATCCTGTGCCCCGGCGAGCATTCCTGCAATGGCTTCTGACTGCGCTGTAAGGTCAGTATCGAGAAGTTCTTTCTCTTTATCTGCTTTTTCCTTTAAAGCATCCAGCTCTTCATCATATGCCTCTTTGAGCATATCGGTTTTATGATCCTTCTGATCTTTAGCCAGTTTATCTTCCAGCTTCAGAAGTTCATCATTCAGAGACTGGCGTTTTGCTTTTGCAGAACCGGAATCATCCCCGGACATGGAAGCCAGCTGTGCCCGGATAGAGTTGATCTGTTTCTGAGTTTCATTAACCCTTTCCAGATAATCTTCGTACCGTTCTTCCTGAGATATGGCCTCCTTCTGGGCCTTGATATATTTTTCCATTGCATCGGTCTGTTTATCGATGCCTTCTTTTACAACATCTATGACTGCCTTTTTATATTTTGACAACTCATTAGATGCCTTTCGCTGCTGTTCTTTATACTCTCCAAGCTCCTCATTATACTGGCTTTGGGAAATTACTCCATTTGCAAGCTCACGGTCCAGGGCCTTAATAGCCATATCATAATCAGCCACTTTAGTCCGTGCGTTAACCATCTGCATGGAGAGCAGAGCAATTTTTGTACTGCCTGCGGATGTGAGTTTGCCGTCCTCCGAGAAGAGAGCAGAATCTTCGATTTTATCGGAAAGAAAATCTAATTCATCATTCAGGTCATCCAGTTTATCGATGCCGTTGTTGAAGCCCTGCCACCGTATATCACGGATTGAGTCATTCAGGTCTTCTATATCAGACCTGGCACTGTTCAGCTCCTTCTGGATGGATTCTATATTTCCTTTCCACTCCCACCAGTCATCTGTATTTTCAACAAGAACACCACTGCTGGTCAGAGAATCAAACTGATTCTGCAGCTCCTGTCGTTTTCCATTCAAGTAAGAAATGATCTGGTTTTGGGCGTCAATCATCCCGTCATAATCAGAGACAGAGGCGGAGCCGCCTTTGGCATCCTGCAGATCAATAAAACTTTTCTGATTGCTGATGAGCTTTTCCTGATAGGAGATGAGGTTGTCAAAATCATCTTCGATATTATCGAGTTTTGATTTATTCAGCTCAATAAGTTCCATCTGCAGATCTCTTGCTTTGTCAGAGCAGTCCTGGGCTTTTTCGTAGAGATCCTGGAATTCCTTTATTTTTTCACGAAGGTCTTCATCCTCTATATCTTCAATGTACAGCTGGCCCTCACGGATTTTCTTCTGCAGACTATTATCGATCCCGACAGCAGATGCTTTTTTTGTATAATACACAGAGGCGTCCCGGAATGTCTTAACGTCTTTATTGCCCTTTGCCAGGGCAGTATCTATAGCTGCGTTTTGGTTCTGGTAAGTCTGATATAAGTCCTCCGCATAAGATTTCAGAGCGTCAAACATCCGCTCCAGGCTCTTTGTCAGGCGTTCTATCCAGTCAATTGTGGTGTCGGCCTTTTTAGAAGAATCGGAATTGCCATCGGCCAGGGCGGTGCCGGAGACGAAAGCGTTGCCAGAGTTAGTCTGTGTATTTTTAGGGATTAGAGCAGTACCATTTACCATAGCAGCCCCTCTGCCCGCTACGAATCCTCTTTCTAACAGAGCCTCTGTTTGTTTGTGATTAAAGACAATTGCACCAAAAGGCAAGTTTATAAATTCAGCGCCATTGTCACCATAAGTTCGCCACTTTCCAGTATTGGGATTTACCACGATTTCTCGTCCAAGCTCACCAATTAATGTTGTCCCAGACCTTCTGGATGCCCAATTACCAGTTGCATAAGCTAAACCGGTATAAGCGGAGGCCCATAATGTACCATTAACATGAGCAGTACCATTAACGGTATGTATACCAGAAATCGACGGTTTTGAATCATTACCAGAAGTAGTATTACCTATTGAAGGCAGATTGAGGGTAGAATTGACTGTTGTTATATAGACAGTTTTACTTTTAATAGCATCTAATTCTCTGCGAATATTATACAACTGCTGCCTTGCATCCCAGACTTCTGCCGAAACAGTAATTCTCTTAGGCGTAAAGCTATCATTTTCTATAGTATTCTTTTTTTCAGTATAAGTATTAGAATTTAATTCCACAGTACAAGATAGTTTTGCGGTCTCTTTATCAGCTTCAGCATTGGAGATTAATTGTTTTAATTCACTTATACGCTCTTCAGTTCCAGGTTCAATAGCAACGCCTAAATGCATTTTTTTCTGCTCTAAAGTACTTAATTCTTGCTGATAAATTTCAATCTGACTATCTAGTTCCCCTATGTATGTTTCAATTTGTATTTGAGTGGGAACTCCTAACTGTTCTTTTTGTGCTATTAGATTTGCAATTTGGGCTTCCGCTTGAGCGATTTCATCTTCACTAATTATACCATCTTGTTTGTAAGCATTTAAAATAGATGTTCTTGAACCTATTTCCTGCTCAAGGCCAACGTATTCAGATACTTTTTGGGAACCAAGGTTGTTTTGTAATTCATAAGCCATCTGAAGATCTTCAAGAAGCTGATGTAATTCTTCACTTTCTACTTTCGTATGATACGGCTTTTCATTTAATTCATCAATTCGTGCTTGGATGATATCTATATTCTCTTGTGTAGAAATTATCTCATCATTAATAGAACCAGTATTGTAATTTTCAAATTGTAAATCTATCCCAAAATCTTTTTGAATACCGAACATCGCCTGTATTGTTTCAGGTTTCCAATTAAATGCAGCAGCATAGTCCTCCATAGTTTTCCCGGCTGCAATTTGTAAAGTGCCGTTATCTGGGGAATACTCCATTAAACCTTTGTCAAGAGCCTCTTCGATAAATTTTTCTGCGCCTGCTTTATCTTTAAAATAAGTTTGGAGATTCTCCACATATGACTGAACTTCTTCTTCAGGTATTGTGTCAGGGACAATAAATTCCATAGCTGCTTTATACTTATTTGTACCTATTCGGCCATAACTATCAGAATTTTCGTCAGCGACATCCCGTATAGCAGTAATAGCATTTTCTACATCAGTTCCCATATCGCCGGCCTCAGGTCCGTTTTGGTTATCCAGCCATTCCTGGTATGCACCTGTTGCTTGCCTGATAGTATCTGCCATAATTTGATATTGCTGAGAGTTTGATGAAATAAGCGATTGTTGTGATTCTAAAAATTCAAGACGAGTTTTCTGGGCTTCTGTTAATTCAAGATCCGAATTGCGCAGCTGTTCTATTTCTTCCATATTCCGAATATATTGATTCTTAGCCTGCGCGTCATTTGCTTCTAATGTTGTGAGGGTCTCTTTTGCTTTAGCTTTTGAAAGTTCTTCTACTTTATCTTTATTTAACTGAATAACCCCATTAACATTCTCAAGGGCAGAACGATAATCATTAAGACCTTCAGTATTATATATATCCATTGAAATTCCGGTTCCAGCTGATTGGGATGACAAAATATCAGAGATAGATGAGAAGGATGACATAAATGAATTAAAGCCTGATTCAGCATCATCAAATTTGGCTGAGATTTTGATGGTGGATTGTTGTGTAATGGCATCGACCTGGTTGAGTACATTGCTAAAAGTGTCAGAGAAGTTATCTTGGGCAGTTATCTTATAGATAAGTTGTATCTCTTCATCGGAAAATGTATTTAATATATTATTATTAAACGAAGTGTCCTTTGAAAAGGTGGCGCTGATTGAATCGCGCATAGACTGGATAAGGGAATCAGTTTCCCTGACATTAGCGATTGTGGGTTCGAATATGACGGATATTTTGTTTGCCTCTTCTTCGCCGAATTGCTTCTGTATATCTGCTATCATATTATCGTAGATATCCATATAAGCTTTGGAACTAAGAGAAGATGGGTCAACCTGGAGGAAATCCAGCAGCATGGATTGCATTGAACCTCCGCTGTCGCTCAGTACTGTTTCTTTAAAAAGAGGAATAATGTTGTCCTGGATATATAACTTTGCATCACTGAAGTCAGATACTCCGTCAACTTTATCCCAGTTTGTATTTGCAATGATATTGTTGACTGCGTTTTTATCTTGATTGGTCATATAATTAAAGTCATCGGATTCTTGTTGGAGCCAGGTATAAAGTGAAGCATCCAGTTCTCCCCAGGATTCTTTATCCTGCTCAAGGACAGCTAACATATCCAATGTATTATTAACATAATCCCTCATGGTATCTGTGTAAGCATCAGATGAAAATTTGGAATATACTTCTTGAAATAGCTGTCGGTTTTTATTTTGTTCTTCAGCATTAACGTCTACCTGTGCAAGCCAGGAAACAGAAGTATTGTCTAAAGAGGATATTTCCTGAAATTTGGGCTGTTCATATGTGATATTTGATTCATCTAATAACTGTTTAAAAGTATTGGCAAGACTGGAGGCATCATCCCAACTGCTGCCAGAGAAAACAATGCTGCTGTTGTTGGAGAAGCTGTCTGCAATGCTAAGTGGATCGTGATTCAGCTGTGACATTATCAGAGCTCTTTGATGCCTTAATTCCTCTAATTTATGGTTAGATTTATTGACCTCCTCAAGAGTACCATTAAAAGCATCCGGCAGTTTTTCTACAATTGCTTTACTGTTCTCCCTGCCCTGTAATTCTAAAATATTATTTAATGAATCAGATAGGGTTGAAGCATCCCCATTGAGACGTACCATGGCGTTTCCATTGCTGTCATATACGCGGTCAAGTGATGGGAAGAGTTCCAAAAGCTGCTGGTTGACAGAGAGGAATTGCCGGTAATCATCGTCATTGAGGGAAATGTTTTTTCCATTTAAGGTATCGACGCCCCTTGCAAGTGTGTCGTATTGAGAGGCTAAAGAATGTGCATTATCTACCTTAGATGAGAATTCTCTTTTAAGGTCATTAATTGTAGATTTAGCTTGTTTACCCTTTTCAATTAGGCGTTCACTTTTATGAATCTGGTCATCAATAAAACTTACGACACCAGAAACAGCTAGATTTGCAAGCGTCATAATGCCAAAATTGACAAAAGAGCTGGCAATGCCGCTCAAGGCCGAACGGATGCTGGAACCGGCACCGGATGCCATAGCACCAAAGACAGACATTTCAGAGGCACTGTTCTGGATAAATTCAGAAAATTCATTTATATCCATATTTCCTTTATCGAGCTCAGTAAAAAATCCTTCTAGTTTATCTGAAGGAAGATTATTTAGAAAATTCTTTAAACCGAAAGGGTCACCAGAAGCTTTTATAGTCTGGTACCTACCATATAAATTTTTTATATCAAAACCATTTAAAGAATCTTGAAATGATTTTTTTCTACTGCTTAATGATTTTATTATTGAATCTAGAATCAAAACTATATTATTGGGAAGTTGATAGAATTAAAAAAAGATGTTAAAATAAAAATATATTAAATATGTAAGGAGATTAATATGTATAATTTTTTACAACCTAAAATTTTTCGCTACTGTAAACGTTGTGGATTTTCTCCTGATAATGGGAAAAAGGGTGGAAGCTGCAATTTCTGTAATATACCATTTAGTGAATATGAATTACAAAATTCACAAGAGGAAATAGACAGCTGGAGTTTTGAGGAATATAATAATGCGCGAAATGAAATAATAGAAAATATTATAAAAAAGTCCCCCGAATATAGCCAGGAGGCATACGATAGCCGAAAAATAAAGCAAAAAAAAATAATGAAGGAGGTTTTTAAGAATTCTAAGCCTAAAGTGACTTGCCCATATTGCCATAGTAATAATACGGGAAAGATTACAGGGGGAAGTATAGTATCTAATGAATTTTTTGGCATTTTTTCTAAGGGAATAGGTAAGCAGTGGCATTGTTATAATTGTAATAGTGATTTTTAAGTCCTATCATTTCCCAAACAACCGATAGGGGGTTGTTATAACTTTTTCCATATAGACTTACATTTAAAATCTTATGGTTAGTTTTGGACTATCCCTTCATGATTTCTCCGTGCATTCATGTATTTTATGATATAGATAAAGAAACCATGCAGCCGTTATAGTCTCTGAACGTTCAGACCATTAAACTGTTTTAATACCTGATGATATGTACTATACTGTCATCAGGTTTTTATATGTAGTAAACGAAAACGCCGGTCTGCGTCGCTGCGGATTGGCTTTCGCTTTCCCGTGCAAGAGTTATATGAACTTGCAGCCGCAGATGCGGCCAGTTTAGGCTGTTTTTCTTAACCGTCCCTTACCAGTGTGAATCTAGCTGGTTCGTTCCGCGTCACCGCCGGACGGTTCGTGGGCATCCTGAGTGTCACCCTACATTTTGGGTCAACCCACGCTGGGTATTACTGTTTTAGTTGAATAAGAAGAAGCTTCCGACAGGAAGGAGAGAAAGCCGTTTTTCTCGTTTGACGGAGGGGCAGGCGTTTTAAGTTCTATAGGTACCTTAACTGGGATTTTGAGAGCTGTCTGAAGCTGTCGCTGCAGTTCCGAAGAGTCAATATCAAGCTTGAGTTTGCCCGTGTAGTTCTGCAGCTGGGCAGTGAGGCTCTTGGTATCCAAATGAGGAATGACTGTTATATTCTGAGAATTTTCCATTATACATATCCTTTCTTTGTGATGGAAATCGGTTGATGGTTACTATATCTAAACCCTGCTTGTTAGAAAATTGCAAGGATAGAAATCGAAATAATAAAAGATAATATGGTTTTAATTTAATAAAATATTTGTTAAACTTGGTACTCCACTGTTTCAACGAACTAAAAATGGGCAGATTACTCAGAGTTTTTTCTGCACAGCCCACGGATAGAGTTGATCTGTTTCTGAGTTTCATTAACCCTTTCCAGATAATCTTCGTACCGTTCTTCCTGAGATATGGCCTCCTTCTGGGCCTTGATATATTTTTCCATTGCATCGGTCTGTTTATCGATGCCTTCTTTTACAACATCTATGACTGCCTTTTTATATTTTGACAACTCATTAGATGCCTTTCGCTGCTGTTCTTTATACTTTCCAAGCTCCTCATTATACTGGCTTTGGGAAATTACTCCATTTGCAAGCTCACGGTCCAGGGCCTTAATAGCCATATCATAATCAGCTACTTTAGTCCGTGCGTTAACCATCTGCATGGAGAGCAGAGCAATTTTTGTACTGCCTGCGGATGTGAGTTTGCCGTCCTCCGAGAAGAGAGCAGAATCTTCAATTTTATCGGAAAGAAAATCTAATTCATCATTCAGGTCATCCAGTTTATCGATGCCGTCGTTGAAGCCCTGCCACCGTATATCACGGATTGAGTCATTCAGGTCTTCTATATCAGACCTGGCACTGTTCAGCTCCTTCTGGATGGATTCTATATTTCCTTTCCACTCCCACCAGTCATCTGTATTTTCAACAAGAACACCACTGCTGGTCAGAGAATCAAACTGATTCTGCAGCTCCTGTCGTTTTCCATTCAAGTAAGAAATGATCTGGTTTTGGGCGTCAATCATCCCGTCATAATCAGAGACAGAGGCGGAGCCGCCTTTGGCTTCCTGCAGATCAATAAAACTTTTCTGATTGCTGATGAGCTTTTCCTGATAGGAGATGAGGTTGTCGAAATCATCTTCGATATTATCGAGTTTTGATTTATTCAGCTCAATAAGTTCCAGCTGCAGCTCTCTTGCTTTGTCAGAGCAGTCCTGGGCTTTCTCGTAGAGATCCATCTGTAGTGTCTTCTCCAGTGATTTGTTCATTGAATTTTGAAATTTTAGCAGAAGAAGTATCAAGCGAAGCTGTGACTAGGTCAAATATATTTTTATATTCTGGGAATTCTGTAATAACATTGTTGACCTCTTTGGAGAGCTGTTTGAATTCCTCAGATGCGGCTTTTATAGCAGAGGGGTCACCGGAGAGAAGGGCGGCATTGTAACTCTGTACAGCTGCCGTATAGCGGTTTAAGACACCGGCAGGATCATTTTCACCCATACCTCGGGAGAAAAGATCAGCTTTTAAATACTGGTTGTATAGGTCTTGATATGTTGCGAGGATGGATGCGTTTTCTTGTAATGAGCTTTCGGCGTTCTCCAGGATAATTTCTGTTAAATGACTATCGCCAAACTCATTTTGAAGATTGCGAACATCAGTTGCAAAGGAATTAAGAACTTCCTGTGCCTGGGATGCATCACCGGTAAATTGAATATGGTAAGCAGAACCATCTGGATACAAAGGAATCAGCTCCATACCTTTCCCTGTATATTTCCTGGCAATCTCTACCAGATTTTTTCCGAGGTCCTCAGACACAGAACCGGTACTCCCCAGACTGTATTCCCGCTCTTTATTCATCTCATCTGCCGCTTTTTGCATACCGGTACGGTTTTCATTTAACAATTTATTAGCATCATCTGCGGAAAGCTGGTTCAAAAGATCTACCTGTGATTTTAAATTCCCGTTTACAAGATCGATCCCTTTTGCCTGTTCACCATACGTGGCGATAATTTGTTTCTGGAGATCGAGAAGCTGCTGCTTTATTGAGACGCTTTCCTGTTCGGAGAGGGAGCCTGAATCTAATAATGTTTTTAATTGTGTGTATTGTTGTTTTTGCGTCTGGAGAGAAGTATCTTTTTGTTCCCACTCTTGGCCAGCAGATTTTGCGGCGTCTACAAGTTTTTGAGTACGCTGGAGACGCTCGGCAATGAAGTTTATACCGAGGTCAATGGCCGATGTGATGAGTGTGCCGGTGAGTGCTCCTCCAATTAATGAAAAAGCAGAACTCATGAGATTCCCAGTTTTTGATGCTGTAGTACCAGTTTCTGCTAAATTTTTATTAAGATTATTAACTACACCGGATAACTCAGAAAGATGAGCTTTACCTAAATAAGCATTATTTAGAAAATTTTGAATATCGGTTGAATTAAATAGTGATTTATAATTAGTAAGAGCCTGAATATCTTTAGACTCTACTATTTTACTAAACTCAGTTTGTACCTGTGGTATACTTTTTCCATTCAGTACATCTTTAGTTTGAACGGTATTAGGCGATAAATATGAAGATTTGTGACTTTTCTCTAAAGCTTTATCTAAAATCAAAACGAAATTTAATTGTCATTTTTAAACATTTATGATATATTTTTGGAGGAGGTAGATAATATGGATTTTGGGAAATTTCTTATGTGTAAGCATTGTGGGTTTATTTCAGATGGTCCTGCGGACGGAAAATGTCACAAATGTCATTTTTGTGGATATCCATTGGAGGAGTGTGAAACGCAATATACTCAGGAAGAATGGATTAATATGGAATTTGATGAGCGTAGTCGGGTGAAGGAATCAATAGCTGAAAATGTAATAAAAAACGCTCCAGAATTTAGTGAAGATGCCATGCTTCATAGACAAATACAGTCTGAAAAGGAAATGGCAGAATTCATAGATCAAGCGGTAAATAGAATTAAAAATGCCCAACCTAATCAGGTAAAATGTCCGTATTGTGGTTCTGGCTCAGTTCAAAAAATTTCATTAGTTAAGCGTGTACTTTGGTCGGGGATTTTTGGTATTGCATCCCCAACCATTGGTAAAGAGTGGCATTGCAATCAGTGCAACAGTGATTTTTAGTTTAATGTTTAAAAATGAACTTATAACTTTTAACTTGTGATAACAAGCTCGTTTTGGACTATCCCATCATGATTTCATTTTGTTCGTTGAATGAAACCATGCAGCCGTTATAGTCTCTGAACGTTCAAACCGTTAAACTGCTTTAATACCTGATGATGTGCATAGTGCTGTCGTCAGGTTTTTATTTGCATTAGACTAGATGCCGGTTTGCGTCGCTGCGGATTAGCTTTCGCTTTCCCGTGCAAGAGTTATTTAAACTTGCAGCCGCAGATGCGGCCAGTTTAGGCTGTTTTTCTTAACCATCTCTTATCAGTATATTTTATGATGCTGACTCGTTCAGCGTCACCGCCAGATGGTTTCGTGGGCATTTATTGTTGTCACCCTACTATTTGGGTCAACCCACGCCGGAAGCAGATAAGAATTGAGGTAAAATTGTCTGAAAACTACTAACTGCCGAAGAAGCCATAGAAGAAGCAGGAGGCATAGCTAACTCAAGCTGTATAGGGATTTTTGCCGCTTTAGCAAGCTCGCTCTGTAATTGGTTCTGGAGGCCCGCAGTATCAATGCTAAGTGAGATTTTACCATGATAATTCTTTAACTGGTTATTCAAGATAGAAATATCTAACTGGGGGACTACCTGAATATATTGTGTGTTTTCCATTTTATACAACCTTTCTTTGTAATGTAAAGTTATTGGTGCTTACTTATCTAAACCCTGCCTATGAAAGTGGCAAGGATAAAAAATCAAATATTGTAGCTATTCCCTCCCCTTTATCCCGAGAAGCTAAAATTATGCAGAATGCATAATTTTGCGAGGGTTTTCAGCGCCAAAGCACAAGTTTTTGTGTTTTATGTGTATCCGAAGCGGTAACTGGTTAAGTACTGAACAGCTACCAAATATTTTAAAATAGTATTAAAGACTTATTTTGTCCTTTTCCACATATAACAAGTAATATACGGCTGCAGATTTGTTATATTTCCAAGTGAACTGGAAGTACCAGGACTGGCAGAACCAGTATTCCCATGATTGTGGGCTGCGCTGTTACCTACATATTGAGAAGTTTCGGGCAAAGGATATCTTGTACCTGCCTTTACTCCTGATACAGATGCATATGTCTGCTCGGTAGGTGAAACAAGCTGATTGCTGGGAAAGGAACCAGGAAGTACTGTCCATTCTGTCAGCACGTCATGTCTGTGTTGAGGCATCTCGCTGACTGTTAATACATGATTACCCGTTACATGTGTATGACTGTTAACTGTATGGCTGTGAGCAGCACTGACAGTTTTTGCGCCACCTGTTTTTTCGACAGTATTGAAATCACTATCGCCTGTACTAACCCCTACTGGAACCCTTCCGCTGCCCCATAATGTCCATGTGCCAAAACCAAATAATTGTTTGGGATTCGTACTGACAGTTGTTAAGTAGAGGGATCCAATTGGATAAAATTTCTGTATCACCTCTGAGACTTGAGCGGAAAGGTTTTGAACTGTACTAGTTAAATGTCCTGCAGCCTCATCAGAAGCATCCAATCGGGTTTTTAAATTATTTATCTGGGCTTGGATATTGCCGGTAATTCCATTAAGGTAAATAAATGGCATGCTTTGCATCAGCCAGGATTTTATATTGTTTAATAACTGGGCAAATGAAGTTTTATGGGTAGTATTAATAGGAGAATCAGTTGTCTGAGTAATAAATATATCATTTTCTTTAATTTCTGCAGAGGCATCCAGTTCATGAATATATTTTGCCGGGATGTTTTCTTTATCTGATAACATCATACTTCTTTATTTTCAGGCATGCCCACTGCCCTGAAGAATTCATTGATATCCAGACCGCTGACATCTATATCATTTATTTTATTTTTTAAAGTATCCAGCAATTCAGAAAGAGCGTCTCTCTGTTTTGAAAGCAATAGTTTCTTTTCAAAATCCACCATATCTTCTACATCTTTGCGTATATCCATCAGCTGTGCAGTGAGAAGCGGATAACGGCTGTCAGGAGAATGGACATTTTCGTAGGAAGCCATAAGTTCTGTATCATCCTTAACTGCATCATATATGGATTCTATACCAGACTCTGCATTATTAGTACTTTCTTCAGGGCTTTCTGATAAAGGCTCAAAAGTCAGTCCTTCCACACAGTATGTAAAGAAGGCTGTTATTTCACTGAGTTCTTTCAGATATGGTGTATAACTAAAAGTGTTATCCCCATACCCTTCCGGTGTAGTGAAATAAGAACTAAATAAGAATTTTGTCATACTTATTTTCTCAGGCAGTGTAAGGCTGGGTTTGATTGTAACGTTTTCTTTTCTCATGTTAAAAATCTCCTTAATCATTTTATTTATATATTTAGTTTCTGTTATGTGTTTAAGTGTGTATTTCTGCTTATTCTATATTTGCTGGAATATTTGATAAATTAACAAGAATCTGATTGAAAACTTAAATGGCAGGACCTATAATGAAGATAATTATAAATACCATTCTGAGAGGATTCCATAAATGACAAGGGAAAAGTTAAAAAAATGGTGCTGCTATTATCTGCTGCTATGGCTGGGAGCCTTTATCTGCATAGGTGTTACACAACTGACCGGATTATCAATCCGGCCAATCGTGGAGTTGGTTTTCAGGCTTACTGCTTATTTTTATCCGGTCAGCATCATGGGCTATTCTATATGGAATATGAAAGATGAAGAAAGTTTTAGAAATATTTGTTTTGGCATATATCTGGCAGTTTTCTTTCTTATAACGGTAGTGTTTATTTTATTCCTGATTTTACCAATGAAAATGGAAAGGCGGATGGATTGTGGGTATTTACAGATAACAGACAGCAGCAATTTTCCGGATGCCGACAGACATTTTTTTGCAGAGCCAAAGGCCCTTTTGTTTATGGAATATTTTGATTGGGATGTAGAACATGATATATATATATTAGAATATAAATATAATACTACATTTACAGTGGCAGAAAACAGAGGGGATGGCATTAATCGTTATTCTCCTTTTGAGCATCCAGAAATAGCAGTCAGAGTCTATTTTCGTGATATTTATGGAATAGTAGACGATTATCAGTATCAACTGACATCGAATATAGCTCTAAAATATTACAGAGAAAAAGGACTATTATGGGAGTATAGGTATGTGGATGATTATGAAGGGAATATTGGGTTTATTGTGAAAGTTGACGATAATCTTGAACAATACGCCCAGGATTTAGCTGCTATGGTTGCAGAAGCTTTGAAAGATCCTTTTTATAAGGATAATGTAGGATGGCTTAATATAGGAGTTGCTGAAAATACTTGGAAAATGCTTGCCTTTGGGGACTATCTACCATTTAAAGAAAATGGGATTTCTCCTGATTTTTATTCCGATGATCAGAACGTTTTAAATGAATTAAAAAAGTGGACAAAAAAAAGATAGAATCATTTTAGATTGATAACCAATTACAGTCATCTTAGCCACAATAGAAATATTGTAATATTTCCAACGGACTATGCATATATTATTGCCTTTTAGGGGCTAGAAGTTTCAGATATTTTTGTTAGATTGATGTTTCGCACAACAGATAGTGGGCAAATGCCAGGCAGCAATCCATATTTACTTGTGAGTCAGGGTTTCCGCCAAAGCTTGGAAGCAAAACTAAAGTCTCATCTATACCGTTCATTTTGGAATAAACGCTTCTGAGTATAACTTCCAAATCATCATCATAGCTGCACTCTAAATCACTAAAAATATACTTAAATCTGTCTAAATATAGTCCATTATAATATGTTTCAAGTATATCTGCGAATTCAGTTCCAGTCACAGATTGATTACTTCTATTTTTGTCTGATTCCATCTCAGATATTAACTGAGCAATTTTTATGGCATCAAAATCACAACAGAAATCACTGAAATTGCATCTGCTGGCGACGTTTCCAATTGTTTCGTATGCAGTCTGAGTTATAAGATGGTTATTTAATGAACTTTGAAGATTAGTCAGTTTTGCTGTTGTATCCGCCATACCGGTTGCAAGATCTATGACACCATTGCCAGAATCTCTTAAATCTGTACTAAATATATTTTTATCTGCATCTTCATAAATATACTTATCTAAAAAAGAGTATAGACCTTCGTTTTTGTTTTGGACATACTCAACAAAAGCTAATTCGATTGGATTTAACAGTGATGCGCACCATAAAACATTAGAATACTTTGATTGGCGTAGATAATTGCAGATACCAATTATTGTACTTCTGATAGTTGGTTTAATAGCTTCTGTGTCCATTTTGTAATCTACATAAAGAGTACCTAAAGACCGAAGGTAACCAAATAAAGTTGAAATATTCTCTAATCCAGAATTATCGGGTTTTGCTGGCTGTAAATAATTTACTGGAACCATACCACCTTCACGAATTATTTACGAAATAAAACTAATTTCTATCCTGCTATACTCTGGATTTGATGCTTTAAAATCTTTTTTCATCATCCCTAATTCTAAATAAGATGCCATATACTATACCTTCATAAATAAAATCATGATTTACGTGTTAAATAAAATATTTGTATTCTAATATAATGGCGCCGAGGTTGCAAATATCCATTCTCTATGCCAGTTTATGATCACACCACAGCTCATAAGCTTTAAAACTCTGTATCTTATTAAAAACAAACACAAGGCTGTCTCTGGACCAGAAAATGTCCACGAGTGGAATTCCATTTTTTATGTAAAGTCCTGCCTGCTTTGTATTCACCAGATTTACTACGTCTTCAGAATTATAGTAACGGTTGAATTGTTCACTGTATATTCGCATGGTTGTACCTTTCTGGTATTTTGCCCGCTGCACGCGTAAAAAAATGAGCTGCATGTTTCACACTATAGTGATTTCATGCAGCCCATAGCTGTTATTATGAAATTTTCCGGCAGCAGTCCAGCAGACTGGAAAGCTGCCATTTGCGCAGCACACTGGCTCTTTGAGAAATTCAAAGAATTTGCATAGGACATTTAAATGTCAGCATTTAGTTATGCATATGCTATGCCTGATTTTATGAGCCAGGGCTGCAAGGACAAAGGTCCGCATTTAATCACTATTGTTTTGGTTGGATGGAGCGGCCAGTATTTCTTCTATGATTGCTCTGATTTCCGGGACAAATTCTGTCAGACCGGACAAATCACACTCTTTTAACTGACTGGCGGCTTCCTCCCTGTCCAGCCTTCCATAATGGTATGCATGGATCAGGGTATATATCTTGAAATGTCCGGGAGTATCAGTAACAGTCCTCCAGGACGAAAATGTTTTTGTGCCCTGGCAGGATTTACAGATATGGTAACCTTTTCCGCAGATTGCACAAATGGTATTGATATAATCAGACATATGATTTCCTCCCGGACAGGGATTAGTGCTTGCCCATTTCAGGCAGAAATGAGCAAGCGTGCCTAATTGGCGGATGCTGCAGGGGATTTATTATTTCTCAGATACGATGATATCAAAGAGTCTGCCGTTTGCATCGCAGTACGGTTTCTTCAGTTTGTAGCTGAATGCATGTTTTCCGTCTGATTTAAGACTCAGTTCCACACTGGTCGGATCCAGCTGTGCTCTTGGGCATGCGATCACACCGGCATATACCAGGTTTGCGTTGCAGGGATCCCTGAAGATTGCATGAATGAGCAGCTTCTGTGTTGCAGGAACCTTATCTGTCTCTTTAGAGATCACAGCGGCGCTGTCACTTTCATATTCGTAGTTTACGAATACAGTTCCTTCAGTCCCTTCTGGCATAGTAATGGTCTTTGCGGCAGCATCGATTGTGAATTTTCCGTCACCGGCTGTCGGGCTTACTTCATAAGTCTGTCCGAATGTATTGTTTTCATTGATTACCTGGACATATTTGACTTCTGCTCCGGATTCACCAGCAGGAACATGCTGCAGAACAATTTTTCCGCCTGCTCCGATCGTGATAGTCTCAGATGCCGGAACAAGGACTTTATCATCGGCAGTAGCCATTTTCTTCTTTGAACCGAACTGTGATGCAGCCAGATCCAGAGAGAAGAGAGAGTTTGTACCGTCAAAAGTAGCCTGCTGGTTTTTGTAGAATGTGTGGATCGGTGTGCCCATAGCATCCACTACGTCCAGACCTTCAGCAGATGTCTTGAGGCTTGGCTCTTCAATCTGTGTATAGCGGCCGATCAATGTGTTTGTTGCCGGGTCGTATGCTTCTACAGAACGTACCCTTTCAAGAATTAATTCGTTTGGATTAAATGACATATGTTTGTCCTCCTTAAAATATATGTTTTTATTTCTCAGAACTTATTTATTAAGTTTTTGAGATTTATATATAAAAAACACCTCCATTTTAATTGTGAATAAAAGAAGGCGTTCTTTATTTTAATTAGATGATTATTTAGCAGGTTATTGGCTGTTATTGGAATTTTGTGACACTGTTTACCCGCAGATATTATGTCAAATCCCCCATATAATCCAGCTGCTTTTTATCAATCTTCTGTAAATCAACTCCGAAGCCTGAATAACCGCTTTGCAGCAGCAGGCCGGCATTCTGGATCTTGCTGATTCGTTTTACACTGTCCATGAAAGCATAAATCTTCATATCCCACACAGAACTGTCGTCCCTCTTAAATCCAGGCATGTTTGTCATTGTGGAGATCAGGGGAAGGAGCAGAGATTTGAATGGTTTATCTTTGCTGAGAAGATATTCTTCCCTGGCATCCTCTATCAGGATCCGTCTTGTTGATTCATTGGCAGGGATCTGGTCGTTGCGCAGGATACCGTGCATTCTGCGGAGACAGGGGATGCAGGCATCGTAGGCCTCCTTTGTGAATACTGTGCCATTGGGCTGCAGCATTACTACTTGTTCTGTGTCTTTCTCCATCATCAGTTCCATGCTGGAAAAGTCCAGTGAGTCACCAAAGAGTATAGAAGTCTGTTCTGCGGAGTAGTTTTTAGAAAGTATGGAATAGAAGAGAGTATAATCGTCGATTTTTGTATAATCAATACCGGCAGAATCGAGCTGCCACTTGAGATCGGCGCCCACTGAGGTCAGGGTATAGACCATCTGGTAGTATTCTCTTTCTCCGTAGTCGCAGATCTCGCCAAGAGTAGGCTGCCTGATGGATATGCCGTCCGTAAAGTCAAAGGGCAGTCCGCGGTAAGCCTTCAGTTCATCATAAGCTTGCATGGTTCTGCCTCCGGGTATCCAGATTGAGGTCTTTGCATGTAAAGCTGAGTTCACGGCATAAGTAGTCTTTGCCGTAGCATTTTTCTGTGCTGGCTTTAAAAGTCAGCCTTTCCAGGCCGAAGTCCTCACGGCCGTTGAATTTTAAATCAAGAAGCCGGGACAGGTGATCGATTCTGGATACTTTACTTCCTGATGAAGCTGTCATATCTGCACAGCTTATATGTGAGATAATGCTGATTTTCAGGACAGGGCTTACCAGAGCTGTGTTTTTAACAGGTTCTTCTTCCGGTATCTGTACCTGGATGCAAAGACGCGTGATCGGGCCTGTGACAGCATCAGGATGCTGACGGTAGCGGAAGATGTGTGTACCATCCAGTCTTCCTGAATCGTTAAAATCTGTGATGTCTGGACTGTCTATTGCCCGGAATATCTCTTCATCATCAATCAGCTCCTGAATGACTTTTTCTTTCATAGATAAAATAATAGAACTGTTTGCCAATCCTGCACCTCCTGTAAAAATGATATATCGCTGTTCACGGAAAAAAATCTTAGTATCTTTGTGCACAAAGAAAAAGGCGTCTGCAGTGGCAGATGAGGGGTAACATGTCAGCAGCTATGAAGATACTGAAAAGTTATCTTTGACATTAAAATGCCAGAAATGGCAGACGCCGTTGCATATGGGAGGAGAGAAAATAGATTGAATTAAACAAACGTATGTTCTCTCCTAAAGTCCATGAGTACGGTATGTGAAAAGCCGCAGAATATAAGGGTTTCAAATGAAAAACGAATATATGTTCTGATTTCAGGGGCGCATTTTTGTGTTTTTTTGTATCTCCTGTGCAAAGTGAATCCCATACAGGATGATATCGCCGTCGCTGTTTTCATATAAGTAGGGAACGGGTTTCTGGCTGCAGCGCAGAAGCTGGAAGAAGTCGGCATTTGGATATGAGAAGAGAGCAGTCACAATAGTTCTGTAGTTGGCGGCCTGTTCCTTTGTATCACAGAGCGTAAGCAGGCGGATCACAGTGCTGGGATTGATTTTCATGCTTCCGAGGAATTCATTGCAGCGAAGCCTTGCTTCTCTGGCGGCAGTATATTTTTC
This sequence comes from Murimonas intestini, assembly GCF_024622195.1. Lineage (NCBI taxonomy): Bacteria > Bacillati > Bacillota > Clostridia > Lachnospirales > Lachnospiraceae > Murimonas > Murimonas intestini. The sequence continues at coordinate 24,889 of NZ_JANKBI010000009.1, read as the reverse complement.
TTCAGGTTCCATAAACTCATCTGCATAGATGGCGTTGATCTCAGCACGTGTCTGTGTGATCAGATCCAGGATACGGCTGATCTGACGGCTGGACACTTCCCGGCAGTTATACATATCTTTATTTAATACAGATGCCAGAGGCAGAAGTTCCGTCTTGCAGGGTCTGCCGGACCGGGATCTCTGGTAACTGTTGATGTGTTTTTGAATATAGTCCATTGTTGTATCATGGCGCATATATACTTTCTTATCAGTGTCGTAATAGCCTTTCTGGCGGGCAATATATCCAAAAAAGTTAGGTTTGACGCGGCGTCCGCTGCTGTCAGTGCGCTCATATTTTTCCTTCAGCTTCCTGAGCTCCAGTCCGTTATCGATGGGGTACTCCTTTTTAGCCTTATCTATTTCAATTCCGGACATGATGTCCAGCTGACAGATATCGCAGTATAAGTTTTCCAGTTTTTCATATGGCTCGCCGTGATTGAGCTTATCCCAGAAAAGGGAATTCAGTTCCTGGGAAAGATTTATGATCTCACCTATCTTATTTACACTTGTTCGGATATCCAGATCTGCCTTTTCACTGGCTGTAAACCGTCTTGTCCGCTTGTCTGCGGCTACATGATTGACAGGGACTGCAAACCTTCTGTAATTTTTTTCTGCTGCTTCAATCAGGATGTCGTTGTCAATGAGCATAACCGTATCAGAATCAAAATCTGCTCCGCTCAGCCGGTCCAGTACGCTTTCACCGATGCTGTTGATACAGACTATCTCTTTTGTCAGATTTATATACCTCTCGATCATTTCATTATCCCGGTTTACAGGCATCCAGATATTGGAGATCGTTACGTGGGGAGACCGGCTTCCAAGGAGGACCTTGTCATAAGGAAAATTCCTGCTGTGTATATTGCCTGTTCCCAGCTCGGAAGTCCCGTCAAATGTCCCGATGCTCTGCTTAAGCATTTCAATGGGATTACCAAGCATTGTTGAATAATTTCCTTTGACAAGGATATGGCCCATCCTCATATTCGTGACCAGGGAGCGCACAAGCTCTGTGCGGAAATCTATGTAATATTTTGTCCTGCAGAATTCCTCATTAATGCCCAGAAGGCGGTAGGTGATGTCATTCTTTGTGTTCAGGGATTCATCAGTAATGCCTGACTCCTCAGGATAACGGATATGCCTGCGCAGCACGGCGGGATTGGTTTTCAGCTGGGTGAGATAGTCAAAGGAGGGTTCCAGAAAGCGCCCTGTTGTCTCATAGTCCATCTGTAAAGTGTTCAGAAGCTGGTAGTGGGCCTGGACAAGCCGTCCGCCAAAGAAGGGAGTGGGCTTTTCGTACTTGACAATTCCGAAGGATGGTTCCAGATTGTCCAGCCATTGTTCAAAGCTTCCAAACTTCAGATATTTGATGCTGCTTGGTGTGGTGATCAGCAGGATATCTTTAATGCTGGAGGCGCATGTCCTGCCATTTAGCTGGGAAATTTCCGTGATGCCCATATCCCGGAACCACTGCTGTATGTTGGCATTAAAGCAGCAGGATTTAAAAAAGCGGTTCCGGAGCAGCAGCATTCCTTTATCTTCATAGGGGCCGAAGAGGGAGATATCCATCAGGGACTGACCGTCAAATATACTGTTAGATACCTGGCAGTTTGTCTCATGGGTGTTCAGCCATCCGTCTTCCATAACGGTTTCCAGCACGCGGTCCTGGAACGTGCTTGTGTAGTCATCTGTGAGCAGGATATTTTCCGGCCGTATTTCCAGGGTGCCGATAATAGAAGAGGACGTCAGGGAAATATACGATTCCCAGGCGGCCAGGTCCATGACCTGCCCCTCTTTTACTTTAAGACCGCAGCATTCCCATTGATGCATCTGCCGGTAAAGGCGTTCATCGATGAACAGGCATTTTCCCACTCTGGCAGAACCGCTGGAGCGTTTGAAGCGGACGTAATGCAGGCCGTCACACCAGAAGCCTTCCCTGTAAAGGATCTCTCTGAGCTGTGCCACCGTGTGAAGGGTGGGAATATGCTCCTTAGCTTTATAGACACCGTCTTCCAGATAGAAATATTTGCCCAGGACTGAAGCGGGTGCCGGTGAAGCAGCTTCACAGCCTGTCCGGATGGCAGCCAGTTTGCCTTCCTCATCCAGACAGATATTGTCAGTGAAGGTGAGCCTGTTGAAATCATAGCCGGACCGGACATAGATATCCCGGCGGACTCTGTTAAATTCCTTATTGCTGTATTTAAAGGTCACATTGATTACCCTTGTGGTGTATTCATGGCCGTTTTGCGTAAAAGAAAATTTTTTGTTCCTGTACACTTTCTGGTAGACCTGCCGGAGCTTTATCAGATCCAGACTGTAATCGAGAGAATTGATGAACCGGGAGGTATTGATTTTTCCCTCGTCCGGGCCGCTTCTGTAGCGGATGCAGTAGCCGTCCCTCTCCTGACCCGGGTCTGCAGGGTCATAGAGGTAATGGTTGGAAATGTAGAGATCCTTAGCGTCAATAGATAAAATGTCAATATTTTTGTTACTCATAAATGCTCCTCCTGAATATGTCTGACGCTCTTCCGTGACAGCAGACAATGCTGAAGGAAGATAGACAGTTTAATTATTTTTGGATAAGGTGTAGTCAGAGTAATACAGAACAGGTGTTCTGTCAATTGTGATTTTGGATATAAATACCATCCTGAATTTGGTAATAGTTGCAGTTGGAAATAGATTATGCGTAGTGAAAGTATTTCAAACACAAACAACAATACTAACGGAGGTAGCAGAAATGAAAGAAAGGTAAATTTACAAAGATTAAGAACAAAGTAGTTCCAGCAGTGTCTGGAGTAGTAATGGGGGCAATGCTGATGACTTCAAGGCAGCATGTCTCTATATTAAATTGTCAATAGCGAAAGACTTCCACTTATACTTAGACTTAATAAAATGATTTACATTCGCGCTTTATATGTGCTATGATTAAAGCACGAATGTATGATTAAAACAAAGAATAGAAATGAACCATTCAAGACAAAATATATGGATAGAAGACATTAGTTATTACATTTGTACTTTAAATTGGTAAAAGTTAAAGTACAAATGTATGAAGAGAGGCAAGTGTGAAATATGGATGAGATATGGAAGGAAATAGAAGATATTGCTACAGAAAATGGTGGATTTATCAAGACTTCACAGATTGAAAAAATCGGGATCAGCAGGCAGAAAATTAAAAAATATGTAGATGAGGGTGCTCTGGAAGTTATTAAAAAAGGATTGTATGCTATTGCAAATGATGTACCTGACGAATATGTAAAGATTCAAATGCAGAGTACAAAAGTGATTTTTTCCTATGGGGCAGCATTATTTTTATGGGATATGTCTGATCGTGTACCACATCAGATCGATGTAACTGTTCCGCAGGGAACAAATATGACACGAATAAAGAATAGAAATGAAAATTTACGTTTTCATTATGTGACTAAAGATTTGTATGAAGTAGGGATTACCCAGACAACATCACCTCAAGGAGGCACAGTATGGCTATATGATAAGGAACGCTGTATCTGTGATCTTATTCGTGATAAGGAAAAGACGGAAATGCAGTTGTATAGTCAGGCAATTAAGGAGTATTTCAAAGGCAAACCTAATTATAGGAAACTTTTGAAATATGGAAAAATGTTTGATATTGAAGATAAAATTAGGACCTATATGGAGGTATTAACATGAAAACACCAGAACAGTTAAAAGGCAAAATTCGCAGCATGGCTGAGAAGAGAAACTTAAGACCACAAGAAGTTTTGCAGATGTATTTGTTTGAACGTATTTTGGAGAGATTGGCAAATTCGCCTTACAGCGATAACTTTATTCTAAAGGGAGGATTGCTGATATCATCAATGATTGGAATAAGTGAAAGAACTACAATGGATATGGATACTACGGTGCGTGGTATCACAATGGAGGAAGATGAAATTGTAGAAGTTATCAAAAACATTCTTTTAAATTCGGTTGATGATGGTATTGAATTTAAATTTGAATCTATCGAACCTATTCGAGATGACGATACATATAACAATTTCCGTGCTCATATTAAAGCAAAATATGGGAAGATTAACGCACCAATGAAAATTGATATTATAACTGGGGATAGTATTATACCAGGAGCAATACGATATGAATATCAACTGACGTTTGAGGAAAAGAGCGTTGGAGTTATGGCGTATTCATTAGAAACGGTGCTGGCTGAAAAGTATGAAACAATTATCAGAAGAAATATTGGAACAACAAGAGCCAGAGATTTTTATGATCTTCATATCTTATATCAACAGCATAAGAATGAAATTCGTATGAATATATTCAAAGAAGCTGTTTTGCACACAGCTCAAAAGAGAGAGTCATTAGAAGATATTCATGATTGGAAAGATATCTTACGAGATATTAGGGAAGAGCCTGCATTATATTCATTATGGAATAAATATAGGGAAGAAACTCCTTATGCCAGCGAGTATGAATTTTCAGATGTGTTAGAAACAGTAGAGACAATCGCAAAAGAAATAGACTTATAATTTGATAGTTTACATAGCCAGTGAGGCAGCAATACCGTGATGGCTTATTTGGATAACTAAAATGCGGATCTCACAGACATAAGTCCCGGGAAATCCGCACAGTAATATTAAAGGTATGGGTAGGGATATTTAACAGTTACAGTCAGCTCAGTTCAAACTGTCCTGTGTACAGCTTGTAATAGCGCCCTTTTTGTTCTACCAGCTCGTCATGGCTGCCGCGTTCAGCAATCTCGCCGTTTTCAAGGACGATGATGGCTTTGGCGTTGCGGACCGTGGAGAGTCTGTGGGCGATGACGAAGACAGTACGGCCTTCCATGAGCTTATCCATTCCGGATTCTATCAGTTTTTCGGTATGCGTGTCAATGCTGCTGGTAGCTTCATCCAGAATGAGGACAGGAGGGGAGGCGATAGCTGCCCTTGCTATTGCCAGCAGCTGGCGCTGTCCCTGGCTGAGGCTGGCGCCGTCACCTGTGATGACCGTATCATACCCTTCTGGCAGGCGGCGTATGAAGGAATCTGCATTTGCCAGCCTGGCAGCCTCCACCACCTGTTCCATAGTGGCATTCTGGCGGCTGTAGCGGATATTGTCAGCGATTGTTCCTGTAAACAGATGTGTATCCTGCAGGACCATGCCCAGGGACCGGCGCAGGCTGGCCTTATCAATATCCTGTATGGGTATGCCGTCGTAAGTGACAGACCCTGAGTCGATATCATAGAAACGGTTGATCAGGTTTGTGATAGTAGTCTTGCCGGCGCCTGTGGAGCCGACAAATGCTATTTTCTGCCCGGGTTTTGCATAGAGGCTGACGTCCTTAAGGACAGGGTGGCCGGGAATATAGGAGAAGGTCACATTCTTCAGGCGGACATCCCCTCTGAGCGGTGTGAGCTTTGCAGAGCCGTCGTCTGTCATCTGCTTCCAGGCCCAGAGCCCTGTCCGTTCCTCACATTCAGTCATGACCTGGTTTCCAAGGGGGTCTGTCTCCTGCTTAACTCTCACAAGAACAGCCTTTCCGCGGTTTTCTTCAGGTTCCATTTCCATAAACTCAAATATCCGTTCTGCACCTGAGATGGCAGCCATGACCAGATTGATCTGCTGGGAGAACTGGTTTACAGGCATGGCTATCTGACGGACATAGACAAGATAGGAAGCCAGGCCGCCCAGGTCTATCAGGCCGGCTATGGCGAAGAATGCGCCGACACAGGCTGAGATTGCATAATTAAAATAAGAGATACTGACTACGACAGGTATGATAAGACGGGAAAATGTAAGTGCCTTAGTGCCCGCCTGCTGAAGATTTTCATTTCGCCTGTCGAATTCCTTCAGATTTTCAGCCTCATGGTTAAATATCTTGACTACCTTCTGCCCTTCTATGCTCTCCTCCACAAACCCATTTAGATTTCCCATGTATTTTTGCTGCTGTGAGAAATAAGCGTGGCTTTTTTTGCCGCTGTAGCGGATAAAGAGGAACATGCCGAAAAAACAGAGCAGTACAATGACAGACAGCTGAAAGTTCAGCATGATCAGCACGATAAAGGTGCCTGCGATCAGGATGCTGTTTTGTATCAGGGCCGTGAAGCTGTTGTTCAGTGCATCTGAAAGGGTATCTATATCGTTAGTAAAGCGGCTCATCAGTTCCCCGTGTGTATGGCTGTCAAAGAAAGAGAGTGGGAGAGACTGTACCTTAGAGAACAGAGCGCCGCGGATCTCCTGAATAACCTGCTGGGCGGTTTTAACCATCAGCTGTGTATAGCCGTAGGATGCCAGAGCGCCACAGCCATACATTGCAGCCATAAAAATGATAACACGGATAAGTCCGGGGATATCAGCAGGCACAATGTAATTATTTACGATTGGCTTTAACAGGTAGGTCCCGTAGATATTTGCCAGTGTGCTGACAATAATGAGCAGGAATATGGCCGTGACTGCAGGCAGATGTTTTTTCATATAATGTCCGAGCTGTGCAAGGGTTTTACGCATATTTTTTGGCTTTTTGTATCCGACATGCGGCATCAGGCTTTCGCTCCTTTCTTCTGGGACCAGTACATGTTCTGGTATATTTCATTGTGATCCAGGAGCTGCCGGTGTGTTCCTGTCTCGTTAATATGTCCGTTGTCCATGATCAATATCTGGTCTGCGTGCTGTACAGAAGAAATACGCTGGGAGATAATGATCTTGGTGGTATGTGGAAGATCATGTGCAAGTGCGTGCCGTATCCTGGATTCTGTGGCAGTGTCTACAGCGCTTGTAGAATCATCAAAGATGAGGACCCTTGGCTTTTTCAGGAGTGCCCGTGCGATACACAGCCTCTGCTTCTGACCGCCTGACACATTTACTCCGCCCTGATCCAGCACGGTGTCCAGACCTTGGGGGAGGCGGCTGATGAATTCATCTGCGCAGGCAATACGGCAGGCCCACATCAGCTCTTCGTCTGAGGCAGAACTGTTCCCCCAGAGCAGGTTTTCACGGATGCTGCCGGAGAACAGAGTATTTTTCTGCAGAACCACACCGATGGCATCCCTCAAATGTACAAGGGAATATTCTTTAACATCATGGCCGTCAATTAAGACATGACCTTTTGTCGCTTCATACAGCCTTGGTATGAGCTGGACAAGAGAAGTCTTTGCTGAGCCGGTGGCGCCCAGGATTCCCATGGTCTGTCCTGCGCCCAGATTCAGGCTGATATCTGACAGCACGTATTCAGGGGCATCTTTGTCATATTTAAACCATACATTTTCAAATGTGATATCCCCCCGGGATACTTCAAGTCCTGGCTGCAGATCTTTCACAGTGCCGTCAGGATCACGGGAAACGGAAGCATCTTTAATATCTATAGGTTCATCCAGGACCTCCAGGATACGTTCACAGGAAGTGACGGAACGGGTAAGCATCATGAAGACATTGGAGATCATCATGAGAGAATTCAGAATCTGAAGTACATAGCTTAAAAATCCTGTCAGCTCACCCACCTGCATGGAGGAGGAGATGACCATATTTCCGCCAAACCAGAGGATACATATTATGGTAGAATACATGACGAGCTGGAAACATGGCATATTGAGAGCAGCATAGTGGAATGCGCCTTCAGAAGTTTTTCTGAACCGGGAGTTTACCTCTGCAAATTTTCCACGCTCGTAGTCTTCAGTCACAAAGGATTTAACTACCCGGATGGCGATCAGATTTTCCTGGATCGTGCGGTTGACCTTATCCAGAGCTTTCTGCATCTGGCCGTACATTGGGCCCAGCTTCCTCAGGATGAAGTACAGGAACAGACCCAGGATGGGAATGGCTGCCAGAAATATCAGGGACAGCTTTGGATTCAGGATAACTGTCATAATAAATGCAGCAACCATCATGAAAGGGCCTCTGACAACAGGACGTATCCCGTTACAGATAGCATTCTGGAGCACAGTGACATCATTAGTCAGACGGGTGACAAGGGAAGATGTGCTGAAATGGTCTATGTTTGAAAAAGAATACTCCTGCACTTTCTTGTATTCTGCCCGGCGAAGCTCGGCGCCAAAGCCCATGCCTGCGATAGATCCGAAATGCGCATAGGCGGCTCCAAGTGCCAGGGCTATCAGTGCGCATACTACCATTTCTGCTCCCCGTATGAGTATATAGGAGGTATCCCTGGCAGGGACTCCCACGTCGATGATATCCGCCATGAGTAGCGGTATCACCAGCTCGAAGATACTTTCGAGTATGACACAAATACAGCTGATAATGAGGGGGCGCTTATAATTGCTGAAGTACCCCCAGAATCGTTTTAACAATCCGTATCCCTCCCTTTTTGATTAAGCATGACAGCGTGGTCAGCCATTTTTTCCAGCTGCCTGCTGAGCAGTTCTTTTTCCTCATCGTCCATACCGGCCATCAGCTGTTTCCACCAGCCTCTCACCTCGCGACGGAATATGGGAACCAGCTTCCGTCCCTCTTCAGTCAGATAGACACAGTAAGAACGCTGATCCAGCGGATCACGGTCCCTTAAGATCAGTTTTTTTTCTTCAAGCCTGCGCAGTTCCCTGGTAGCAAGAGATTCATCCAGTGCCAGGATCGTGCACAGCTGTTTCTGGCTCACACCTTCATTCCTGGCAATATACAGAAGAAAGTTGAAAGAAGAAAATCCAAAATCATATTCAGAGAGCAGGCCGCTCATATATTTCTGCTCCTGGCGGTACAGGATCGAGATGTATCTTCCAATAAATGGCTGCATGTAATTCCTCCTTTGACAAGTATACTGACCTTAATGTAAATGTTCAGCAGTCTGTATGATAAAAGATTGACTTGTCAAGTAATAGTATATGCCTGATTAGAAAAAGTTGTCAATACTCTCAGCGTAAAATATTTAAGCGGAGAGTAATAAGTTACTGGTCACGGAGTGAACAGTAACAGTAATAAGCAGGGCGTGGAACTTGATTGAAAGCATGTTGCAAACTAGCCGGGAAATGTGATAGATTTAAGTCAAATAGAGTCCTGTCTTAACAAAAATGGTTAAAAAATATGTGACAATGAGGAGAAAGCATGGTTCAGAAAATAAGATGGAATAATTCAGTAAAAACAAAACAATTTTTATTGCTGCTGGTATTTATACTTGTAAATGTTATTTTTTCAATAGGGGTCTATGAAGGTGCATTCTCTTCAGCGCGGGATGCAATTTATGAGAAGATGAGTGCACAGGCACAATTTTATCTGAGCAGTATCGACACTCAGATATCAAATACAAGAAAGATGCAGACAGACTTTTTTACAGACCGTAAATTAGCTTTTTTAGTTTATCCAAATACAAATATGTCTGATTATGAAAGGCGTGAAGCCCTCCTTACAGAAGAAGAACGGCTTTTGTCGATCAAAAACAGCAATCTGTTTATTGAACAGGCAGACATGTATCTGCCGTATTCTGGTTACAAGATTACTCTGAATGGTGTAAAGAACATTAAGGAAGAAGATTACATAGTTATTGAAGAATACAGCAGATATACACAAAAAAGTATTTATTATAAAGAGGGAGAACTGTTTATGGTATCTCTCGGAAACAATAATTATGTTGCAGATGAGATGCCGGAACAGCTTTTTTTTATCTCATTGAGTATAGATAAGATCCGCGAGAGCCTGGCGGGTTTCAATTCAATTGAAGGAAGCGGTTCTTTTTTGTACAATGAAGAGAATGATATGTTGATAGAAAGCGCAGGCGGTGAATTTTTAGGAGAAGAGATAGTTTCCCAGGTAGATCTCTCAGGAAATATGGATCATAAAATGCAGATCGTTAAAATTGAAAATAAACGCTATCTGACATCCGTTTCAAATTCCGAGTATCTCGGAGAATTTGTCCAGTATTATCCTGATGATGCAGTTTTAAGCCAGCTAAACGTCTATAAAATATATTTGTCTGTTTATATAGCCGGGACTTTAGCTATAGCAGTCTTATTTTCATTTTACACGGAGAAATTTGTACATAGTCCTCTTAAAAAGCTGCTGAGGGCATTTGGAAATGTGAAGGCCGGGAATTTTGATGAGCAGATCGGACACAGGCGTGAAGATGAATTCAGCTATATCTATGATGGGTTTAACCAGATGACAAAACGTATAAAAACGCTTATCGAAGAAGTCTACATATATAAAAACCTGAAACAAAGGGCTGAACTTAAGCAGCTTCAGGCGCAGATCAACCCGCACTTCCTGTATAACAGCTTTTTTGCGCTGAGCCGGAGGGTAAAAAGGGGAGACTTGGAGAATGCGGAAGAATTCGCAAACTATCTTGGTACATATTTCAAATTTCTTACAAGAAATGAGTCAGATGAAGTAGCCTTGGAAAAAGAGGTGGAACATGCGAGAAGTTATACGAATATACAGGCTGTACGTTTTGCAGACAGGATTAAAGTGGAATTTGCCCAGCTTCCGGAAGAGTATTCTGGTTTCCTGGTGCCAAGGCTGATACTTCAGCCAATAATAGAGAATGCCTTTCAGCATGGGCTGGAGAATAAAGAAGGAGAAGGGATACTGCGTATTTTCTTTTCAGAGGATGGACTTTATCTGTATATCCATGTGGAAGATAATGGAGAAGAAGCGGATGAAGAGTATATTAAAAAGATGCAGGAGATCACTGAGAATACAGATGAGCGGGAAGTCACAGGAATACTAAATATACATAAACGGCTTCGGATCTATTTTGAAATGGAGGGCGGTCTGAAGATAGGAAGAAGTGAACTGGGTGGAGTCCATATACAGATCGTGATTCCTAAAAATAAAGGGGGAGAAAATCATTAATAATTTATTGATCGTAGATGATGAACTGGAAATACTTGAATGGCTTAAAGAATTGTTTTGTTATGACTGCGACAGGAAGCTGGATGTCTATGGGGCGAATTCAGGAAAGAAGGCTCTGCAGTTATTAAATGAAGTAAGCTTTGATGTGGTATTGACAGATATTAAGATGCCTGGGATGGACGGAGTTGCTTTGTTCAGAAAAATTAAAGAGAACTGGCCGAAATGCAAAGTGATTTTCCTGACAGGTTACCGGGATTTTGATTACATTTATGAAATAATACAGAATAAGGATGTGCGTTATGTTTTAAAAAGCGAAGGGGATCAGGTGATTATGGATCATGTGCTCCAGGCTTTCGGAGAAATTGACGAGATGCTGGAAATGGAGAGAACCAGGCAGGCTGATCAGGACAGACTGGAAAGAGCCGCAGTATGGCTGAGAAAAGAATTCTTTCAGAGGATCATTTACGGAACAGGGCCTGTTGATATTACACAGGGACAGCTTGAAGAGCTGAAGATTCCATTTAGCCTGGATGTGCCGGTGCTGACCTTTTTATGCAGGATCAATGACGTGCATGTTCCGGGATATGTGGTAAATGAATATGAGATCTTTGAACAGATTTTTGAAATGTTTGAATACTATATGCCGGGGCATCTGTGTGTATATGAACAGATAGTTGAGCCTGGCTATGCAGTGATACTGGTGCAGCCGGCGGCCGCAGATAAGCAGGTCTGCTGGGAGAGGATATTCAGGATAGCGGCTGGTGCCATTGAGTATACTCAGAAAAACAGTGAAAATACATTAAAGCTGAGTACACTTTTTATAATCGGCAGTACAGCTTCCCCGATCAGTGAGCTTGGGAAACGCTATGAAAAACTGAAGACGATCGCTGTTAACCAGAAACGTCTGCCGGAATCAGTTATCATAAAAGAAGATAAGCTGTCTGATCATATGGAAGAGGAGCATGAAAATTACGGATATATGATAAGCCAGATACAGCTGCTGGAATCTTATCTGGAGTTGGGGAAACAAAATGAGTACTACTCATCCCTGCAGGAATTAACGGTATGCCTTATGAAAGATGGAAGCATGCATTCTAATTATTCACTGGAGCTGTACTACAGTATCTCTATGGTCATACTCAGGTTTATAAATAAAAATGATCTGGCACAGCAGATGGCCTTTAAGATTGGGGTGTATAAACTGACCAGGGCGGATGAACATCTCACATGGGAGGAGGCCGCCCGCTATTTATTTCAAATATCTGAAGTTGTATTTACCCTGTTGGAGGCTAGAGAAGAAGAAAGAAACGATAATACTGTAGTGAAGGTACAGGAATACATACGGGAGCATCTGTCAGAGGATCTTACACTGACAAGGCTGGCAGAGATCGGCTGTTTTAACGCATCCTATCTGTCACGCCTGTTTAAACAGGTTTATGGATATAATATTTCTGATTACATAATGAAAATGCGTATTGACCGCGCAAAAGAACTGCTTATTGGAACGGATAATAAAATAAATGAGGTATCTGTCCGGGTTGGATATCTGTCAGCCCATTCCTTTACAAGGACGTTTAAGGCGGCAACAGGCATGTCGCCTCTGGAATACAGGGAAAAGTATGGAAAAGTCTGAAATATGATATTTAAACTATCTAAAAAGTAAAGGATTGATACGGATGTAAAATTTTGCACATAGCTGCACGGACAGGTTGAATCTATAATAGAGATATCAAAAAACCTGTTGATAATAGATGGAGGGATAAACATGAAAAGAAAAGGTTTAAAGTGTATAGCGGCAGCTATGGCAGTGACAATGGGCATTACAGCGGCAGGATGCCAAAAAGAAAGCAGTCCGGCATCCAACCAGACGGATGAGCAAAAGACAGAAGAGACAGTACAGGCAGGAGAGACGGCACAGGCAGCACAGGATGAGTCAGGAGGAGCCCTGGCGGATGAAGAGAATCTTTATGGCTATTCCCAGCCTGTATCTATTAAATTTGGTTTTTCTTATGGGAGTGATTTTAAATACAGGGAAGGGGAATCTGCTGTAAGTAATCCATGGAATGATCTATATCAGGCAAATGGAATCAATGTAGATGTGCTCTACGAGGTAGACGGTACCCAGGCGGTGACAAAGTTTAATAACGCAGTAGCTTCGGGCACTTACCCGGATGTATTTTCTGCAGGGGCTACGGATCTTAAGACTTACGCAAAGACAGGAGTTATTGCGGATATAACGGAAGTGTATGAAAAATATGCTTCTGATGAGTTAAAAGAATACATAAATTCTGACGGCGGTATGGGGCTGTCATCTGCTATGGTTGATGGCAGGCTGTATGGTATCCCTAAAATGGGGAATGGGTACGATAATGTCATGATGATGTTTGTACGTCAGGACTGGCTGGATAAGCTGAACCTGAAAATGCCGGAAACTATGGATGAATTGGTGGAAACAGCCAAAGCTTTCACTGAAATGGATCCGGACGGGAACGGGAAAGCAGATACTTATGGCTTAGGATTTAACGGGAAAAATGTATTTGATATGGTTGGGGGAATACAGGCATTTTTTGAAGGCTATGGTGCGGCCCCGGGTTACTGGAACGGACAGTTTACTTTCATTGAAAAAGAAGGCAAAGTCCTGTGGGGCGGCAATCTGCCTGAAGAAATGAAAGAGGGGCTTACCGTCCTTCAGCAGATGTACAAAGACGGCTCTATACCAAAAGATTTTGGAGTGATGGATTCTAACGCACTTACAGAGGATCTGAGTGCAGGACGCTGCGGCATCTTTTTTGCACCTATGTGGGGCGCCATGGGACCTTCAGCAAATGCAGTAAAAAATGATATAGACGCTCATTTTACTGCCGCGCCTATTCCTGACGGAAATGGAGAAGGCTCCAGCAAAGCGTATTTTGCCAGCAGTGTAGACAATGCATATTACACGGTGAGCAGTAAATGCAGTAACCCTGAAGTATTAATTAAACTGATGAATTTAAGCGTGCAGAAGCTCTGCCATCCAAAAGATGAGGATGAGTTTAAAAAATATTATGTAGATAACGGATATCAGGTATGGAAATATTCACTTACACAGACCACACCCCCTCTTAAGAATTATGATAACTGGAAGAAGGAATCAAAAGCTGTAGAAACCGGAAACACGGACGGCTTAAATACAGAACAGATGTCAGATTATACAAACATGAAAGCTTATCTTGATGCCATGGCAGGCGGCAGCCCGGATTTAGATGACCCCGCATTCCAGGCTGGGATCGGTCTTTATACAGTATTTGGTGACCCGGTTGGAGGATATGCTGCGATCGATAAGATGATTCAGGAAGATGCGTTTAACAAGTCTGTATATAATACAGTCCCCACAGAGACAATGGCGGCCAAATATCCTACACTTAATAAAATGGCTATGGAGACGATTGTGAAGATTATTTCAGGAGATTCTGTGGAAGATTATGATGCTTTCCTTGAGACATGGAATAAATTAGGCGGCGAAGATGTGACAAAGGAAGCTCAGTCGTGGTATGACTCACAAAAATAGAACAGGTGGCAGAGATGAAGAAAAAGAGAGGAAGAGTTTCTACTAATAAACGCAGCCTTACTTATCATTTGATGCTTCTTGTGCCAGCAGTTATAGTGTTTATATATTGTTATGTCCCTATTATGGGAAACATTATGGCTTTTCAGAATTTCTATCCCGGTCTTGGCTTTTTCAAGTCAGACTGGGTAGGGTTGGAAAATTTTAAGATATTGTTTATGATGCCGGATACACTGCCGGCAATACGCAACACTCTTTTGATTGCCGTTGCAAAAATTATCGGGAATTTAATAGTGCCTGTGACGTTTGCACTGCTGCTGAATGAAGTGAGGCTGAGGTGGTTTAAAAGAACAGTTCAGACAATTACGTACCTGCCGTATTTTTTGTCGTGGGTAATCCTTTCCGGTATTTTAATTAATTTTCTTTCACCGGGAAGTACTGCAGACGGGGCAGGGTTCTTCAATTCACTTCTGATGAAGGCAGGTTTTATCAAAGAGCCTGTTTTCTTCCTGGGAAATAAACAAACCTTTCCGGCGACTATAATTATCAGCGATATCTGGAAAAATTTTGGGTTTAATACGATCGTTTACCTGGCTGCATTAACAGGAATCGATCCCGGACTGTATGAAGCAGCCTCAGTAGACGGGGCGGGCCGTTTCAGTCAGACTATCCATATTACGCTGCCGGGAATATCACAGATTATTGTCCTTATGACGATACTTTCTATTGGGAATGTACTTAATGCAGGCTTTGACCAGATATTTAATCTTTACAGTCCTGCAGTATATGAAACAGGTGATATTATTGATACACTGGTGTACCGGCTTGGATTAGTAAATCAGCAGTATTCTCTCTCGGCAGCTGTGGGCCTTTTTAAGTCAGTGGTCTCCATGATTTTGATTGTGGCATCTTACAGGATTGCAGACAAATATGCCGGCTATAAAGTATTTTAGGAGGCATGAGAACACGGCAGGTGCAAAACGGAAAGGGGTTAAGTATGAGGAAAGCTTCTGTGGGCAGGAGAGTATTTGTAATATGCAACTATGTGTTTATAGCTGCCATTACAATAAGCTGTCTTGTACCGATTTTAAATGTTCTGGCCTTATCATTCAGTGATTCACAGGCAATTATTGAGAATAAGGTTGGTCTGATGCCTGTAGATTTTACACTGAAGGCTTATGAATTTGTCATGAAAAGTAATGAATTCTGGACCTCTGTCTGGGTAACTGTAAAGCGTGTGCTCATCGGTGTGCCGGTGAACCTGGTTCTGACAGTTTTAGCTGCTTATCCGCTGTCTAAAAGTGAGCAGCAGTTTAAAAGCAGAAAATTTTATGTGGCATATTTTTTAGTAGTTATGGTCTTCAGCGGCGGATTGATCCCGACCTATTACGTTGTATCCAGAACAGGGCTGATGGATTCTGTCTGGTCCCTGATATTGCCGGGGGCTGTACCGATTTTTAATGTGATACTTGTTATGAATTTTTTTCGCAATCTTCCAAGAGAGCTGGAAGAATCCGCTATGCTGGACGGAGCGGGACAGTGGAAGATCCTTCTGCAGATTTTCCTCCCGCTGTCTAAGCCTTCAATTGCTACGGTTACCCTTTTCAGCCTGGTTAACCACTGGAATTCCTGGTTTGACGGTCTGATTTATTCTAACTTTACCAGTCATTATCCCCTGCAGTCTTATCTGCAGACATTGATTGTAAGTACGAATCAGGCCCTGATGGAAGGGGATCTGAGCCAGATCATGAACAGGATGAGCGTTAATGATACAAATCTGAAAGCGGCACAGATTTTTATCTCAATCATTCCGTTGCTTCTGATATACCCTTTCCTGCAGAAATACTTTACCACAGGCCTTGTCCTGGGAAGCGTGAAGGGGTAGCGTTATGTCTGATTTGATTTTAAATGGTACAGTAGAATACAAAGAGAGTCCGTCCGGGGTAGATAAAGAGAGTCCGCTGTTCGGGTGGCAGCTGAGCTCTGAAAGAAAAGGAGCCGGACAGAGGGCATACCGAATTATGGTTTACAGGGAAGAGGAGCTTGTATGGGACAGCAAGAGGGCAGAAAGTGCGCGAAGCTTTTCCATACCATATGCGGGCGTGCCATTAGAGGAGCAGAGTGTTTATACCTGGCAGGTGCAGTTATGGATGGAGGAAGGCTCCAAACTAGTAAGTCCTGTCTATAGCTTTGAGACAGGCATAAAAGAAGGCTCATGGGTGGGCAGCTGGATCGGCTACAGCAGAAGGGCGGATGGAGTAATGCCGGTTTTCAGGCGCTATTTTACTGTTGCCGGAGCAGTTAAGAGAGCGCGCCTTTATATATGCAGTAAGAATCCGTATGAAATATGGATTAACGGGAAACGGGCCGGGGAGGAATATCTGGAACCAGCCTGGACCTCGTATGAAAAAACATTATTTTATACAGTCTATGATATTACCGGTTATCTGAAGGCTGGTGAAAATGGCCTTGGTATTTTTCTGGGAAACGGAATGGAGCATATAGAAGGCAGGCGTTACGCAAAATTTACGGTCACGGGAGGAGCCCAACAGTTTATAGTTCAGGTGAATATGGAATATGAAAATGGCATTATAGAAAAATGGGGCAGCGATAAGAATTTTCACATGTCCCCCGGACCTGTAACGTATTCCTGTGTCTATGGCGGAGAGGATTATGACGGAAGAAAGGCACTCCCCGGATTTTCTGAAGCACATTATACAGAGGAAGGATGGGAGGAGGCAGCCGTATATGAAAAGCCTGCTGCCAGAATTATCAGCAGGATAAACCCTCCTGTCAGGATCAAAGAAAGGTATCATCCTGTAAGGGTGGTGAAGATATCAGACACTTCTTGTGTCTGTGATTTTGGAACTAATTTTTCCGGCTGGGTAAAGCTGGAAGTCAGAGGAGAGAGGGGATGTACAGTCAGAGTAGTTCCGGGAGAACTGCTTAGGCAAAACGGTGAAGTCAGCCAGGAGTTCACAGGAGAGCCTCATTATTACCAGTATATACTGAGAGGGAACGGGACTGAGACTTTCGTACCGAAATTTACCTTTTATGGTTTGAGGTATGCACAGATAGAAGGGGCCTTGCCTGAGGAATTCGGGGGCGGTCATGGGACAGCCTGCATAACAGGCATTGAGGGGCAGATGCTGTACACAGATATGCAGGCGGCGGGAAATTTTGAATGTTCTGTGCCGCTGTGGAACAGTATCCACCAGATTATCCTCCAGGCTATGAAGAGTAATGCTAAGAGTGTACTAACCGACTGTCCGCACAGAGAGAAGCTTGGCTGGCTGGAGGAGACGCATCTGATGGGACCGTCTCTTATGTACAATTTCCATATGCATGGTTTGTATGAGAAACTGCTGAGCGATATCAGGGATTCACAGTGTGAAAACGGTATGGTACCAAGCATAGCGCCTGAATTTACGGAATTCAGAGACGGGTTCAGAGATTCACCAGAATGGGGAAGCGCCGCTATAGTTGTTCCATGGTATATCTATAAAAAGTATGGAGATATCCATATATTAAGGGAATCATATTCATCTATGGTAAAATACGCAGAATATTTAAACAGCCGTTCAGAATACAATATACTTCATCACGGACTTGGAGACTGGTGTGATTTTGGCATTAATCCGCCATTTTCACAGAATACTCCTATTTCTGTAACTGCCACAGCCGTCTATTATTATGACCTGCTGATCATGGAAAAGGTTTCAAGGCTTCTTGGAAAAAATAAAGACCTGGAAAGATATACAAAACGCCGGGGAAAAGTAAAGGCGGCGTTTAACAGGGAATTTCTTGATAAGCAGGGACAGCGCTATGTAAATGGCAGCCAGACAGCAAACGCTATGGCTTTGTATCTGGAGATCCCGGAACCGGATTACTCGGAGGGAGTCTTGGACTGTCTCATAAAGGATATACGCATACGTAATAACCATACGACAGGAGGTGATGTCGGATTTCCATTTATACTGCGCGCGCTGGCAAAACACAGAATGGACGGCATAGTGTCGGATATGGCTGTGCGGACAGATAATCCCAGCTATGGTTTTCAGGTCGTCAATGGGGCAACGTCTCTCTGTGAAGAGTGGGATGGAAATATGCCCGGTAAATGCAAGAATTCCCAGAACCATTTCATGATGGGAAGTATTGAGGAATGGTTTTATGGAAGTCTGGCAGGTTTTAAAAAGATGGACTTTGATACAGCAGTACCTGTTCTCCATCTGGAACCATTTTTTGACAGAAAAGCTGAGTGGGTAAATGCCTGGCATGAAGTCCTTCAGGGCAGGGTGAGGGTCCGCTGGGAGCGGAGAGAAGGAAATATAGAGCTGAAACTGAGTATTCCGGCTAATCTTAGAGTAAAGCTGGTGCTGAGACAAACAGAGAATACACAATTAACAGAATCTCATGCTCCATTAGCAGAAAATCACAGTATCCTGAGCTGGAGGGAAAATGAGCAGGACGTGATTTTGTATCTTGACAGCGGGAGTTATGATTTTGAGATACAGGAATCTTAAATTTATCCTGAAAGCAGATAAAAATTGCTTTGGAATGGGCATAGGCCTTTTCCAGAGCAATTTTGTTATTTCAAATCAAAAGTGTAATGAAGTAATAGACTACTTCAAAAATCCCGCAGAGCACCATAACCTTTACAGGGCTCATTTTTGTCTTCCGCAGGAGCAGGAAGGCTGCCAGAAAGTACAAGATTGAGCGCACAGAAATATTGGAGGCCTGAAGATCCACTGCTCCGTTAAAGAAAAAGGCGGAGATCAGGACAGTGACGCCGGCAGTGGCTATCATGGCCACTACTGCGGGGCGGAGCATTCCGAGCACTCCCTGAAGCATCGCCATCTTCCTGTATTTCATATAGAGCCAGGCGAGCAGTGTTACCAGGATACATGATGGCAGGATACAGCCAAGGGTGGCTGTGACGGCGCCTCCAAGTCCGGCTATCTTCAGACCCACAAAGGTCGCGGAGTTCACGGCGATAGGCCCGGGCGTCATCTGGGAAATTGTGATCAGATCGGTAAATTCAGCCGCGGTTAGCCATCCGTGCAGATTTACTACCTGATCCTGGATCAGGGGCATAGCCGCGTAGCCGCCTCCGAAGCTGAAAGCGCCTATCTGTAGAAAGCTTAAGAAAAGCTGCAGGTATATCATGAAGCAGCCCCCCTTTTCTGATTAATAAGTGTCGTAATCACACCAAGCACGGCTACGGTTATGATGATCAGGACTACATTCACATTCAGCCAGTAATTGGCGATAAAGCTGGCAAACATGATAATGATGGGCAGAACCTTCTTTTCCTTAAAAACACCGCTGCCCATATCCCAGACAACAGACGCTATCACTGCGCCCACGCCTGAACGCATCCCGTACAGCATGGCAGAGATCACGGCATTGGAAGAAAAAGCCTCATAACAAAATGAGATGGCAGAGAGGATCACCATAGGCGGCAGGATCGCTCCCAGTACGGACACAAGGATACCGGGGATCCCGGCAAGCTTGTAACCGATCACGATGGCGCCGTTCACTGCGATAGCGCCCGGAGCAGACTGGGCGATAGCCACCAGGTCCAGCATTTCCTCTTCTTCGATCCAGTGGAGCTTATCCACAAATTTATCCTTTAGGAGGGTCACGATGACATAGCCGCCTCCAAAGGTAAAGGTACTTAAATACAGGGTGGAGAAAAACAGTTTCCCCAATACATTTTTTTTATTCTCCAAAATATCACCTCCGCATATCAGTATACGGCCACTTGATATATAAGTAAAATAGTATTATATTATATAATATATAAGAAAAATATTATGCAACTGTGAAGGTACCTGACAGTTAGAATATTATGAATCGTACATCCTGGAGCATGTCTGAAAATTATTCCGGGTGATAAGTTATGGAGGGTGAATTATGACTTTGCGTCATCTGCGTATTTTTGTGACAGTTTATCAGGAGCTGAGTATGACGAAGGCATCGAAAAAGCTCCATCTGGCTCAGCCTTCAGTCAGCCTGGCTGTAAAAGAGCTGGAGCAGTATTATGGAATCTGCCTGTTTGACAGGATTTCCAGGAGGCTGTATCCGACACAGGAGGGTGAAATGCTCTATGATTATGCGCTGCATATTGTCTCGCTGTTTGATGAGATGGAGGAGAATATCAGCGATAAGGGGAAGTCAGGAATCATCAGGGCAGGCGCCAGCGTCACCATCGGCAATTTCCTGATGCCAGGGCTGGTGGACAGATTCACTGCCGAATATCCAGAGGTCAGGGTGCAGGTGACAGTGAATAATTCAGAATTCCTGGAGACGGCAGTTTTAAATAACCAGCTTGATTTTGCGTTGACTGAGGGGCGTATAGAGCATCCTCAGATAATAAGGGAAGCTTTTCTGGAGGACTCTATCTGCTTTATATGCCATCCTGCCCACCCGCTCACCCAAAAAGCAGAGGGGGAGATCAGCTTTGACATGCTCGCTGACTGTCCGTTTGTACTCAGAGAGAGGGGCAGCGCAGGGCGTGAGATTGTAGAAGAAGCTATGAAATACAGGCAGCGCCGTCTGAATATTGTGTGGGAGAGCCTGAGCACCCAGGCTATTGTGAGGGCCGTGGCGAAAAATATCGGGCTGTCAGCCCTGCCGTACATGCTGGTGGAGAAGGATATACAGGAGGGTAGAGTAGCCAGGATCCCGTTCGATATGCCTGCCCTGCACCGGGAGTTTGCAGTTATCTGCCATCAGAATAAATACCTTTCTGCCGGCGCAAGAGAATTTATAAGAATGGCCAAGGAATATACCGTGGAGTACCCTGAGGGATGCCAGGAGGATATACCCCGGGAAGGCTCATCTAATACATGTAAAGCAGGGGGAAAAGAGAATGGGAAAAGGTGATGCAGGAAGAGGAAAGATCCCACGGTTCAGGGACTGGTCTATCAGAAAGAAATTTATGATGAGCTGTCTGCCGGTCATGGTGATTTTGGTGGCGGCAATTCTTATTATATCATATCAGATGCTGTACAACTCCAACATAACAAAGACAGAGGAGATAGCCAGGGACGAATGTGAGATGATAGGCATCCGTCTGGAATCAATGAGAGAAAATGTGGATACCTGTTCCAATATGCTGGCCCAGAATATCAACAGAGTATACTCAGATGTAAATGTGGAAAATGTAGACCAGATTGCTTTTATAGATATCAAAAATGATATTTACACGGCCCTGGATTATGCGCTGCGCTGCTTTCCCGATGTGAGTTCTCTTGTGTTTATTGATAAGAAGGCAAATATGTCAAGTGCCGGCACCAGGGGGACTCTGGATTATGAAGAGCTGCGGGCGGACTATCTGGATCAGATCCCGGATAAAGGAATGGCGGTTACCATGCAGTTCCCTATGGGAGACGGGAGCTGTTTTTTGGCAGATTCCCCCACGCTGACCTTCGGAAAGCGGATCATCAGCATGAGTAACGGTAAAATACTGGGCTATATCCTTATCAATATTTCTGAGGAAAGGCTTTCTTCCGTATTTCCTGAGCAGGAAGAAGAAGTGGTTGCCAGGGACTATTTTCTTGTGGATGGGGAAGGGATAGTGAATGTCTCCAGGCAGAAGGAACGTCTCCTGAAGAAAGTGGATAATGAAGAGATCATGGCATTCTTAGCAAAAGGTGCGGAGGGGAATGGCGCACAGAGCGGCGGTGCGGCAGGCAGTATTGTGACGGACAGCGGGAAACTGACGGTAAATGGAGAAAAAGCGCTTGTCCTGAAGGAAGCGATACCGGGTTTTGGCTTTACACTTGTCAGTTCCATATCTATCTTTGATCTGACAAGGGATATCAGGGCCACAGCCCAGGTGATCTTTATACTGGGGGCGGCCGGCATTGTCCTGGCGCTGTATCTGACTGTGATTCTTTCAAAAAGAATCTCAAAACCTGTGCAGGAGCTGACTATTGCAGCTGAGAAGCTGCAGAACGGGGATTTCAGTGTCCGCTGTCCGGCAGTATCAGAGGAGGAGGTGGGGGTTCTGGCCAGAACCTTCAATGTCATGGCTTACAAGGTAGACTGCCTTTTAAAGGAGGTAGAGACGGAGCAGCGCCGGAAAAGGGAATATGAGCTGGCCCTGATACAGGCTCAGGTGAAACCACATTTTCTGTATAATACACTGGACCTTATTTATGTATTCTGTCAGAGCGGTATGTCAAAAGAAGGCGCCAGAATGACAAAATACCTGGCAGATTTCTACAGGGTCAGCCTGAGCAGCGGCAGGGAGATCGTGACTGTGCAGGAGGAAATAAAAAATGTGGAAGGGTATCTTTCCATTCAGAGAGAGCGTTACTGTGACCTCATGGATTTCTCAGTTGAATGTGAACAGGAGATCAGGGCTTATCCGATAGTAAAAATGACTCTGCAGCCGCTGGTGGAAAATGCGATCTACCATGGCCTGAAGGAGCAGCAGAAGCCCGGAACTGTCCGGGTGAGAGGATACCAGGAAGGAAATATGCTGGTATTTATGGTAGAAGATGACGGTGCAGGGATGACGAAGGAGCGTTTGGAGGAAGTTCTTTCCCGGGAGGAAGCAAAGAATCATTTTGGCCTGAGAAGTGTTATAGAGAGGATCAGCCTCTATTATGGAAAATCAGGCTCTGTGGAAGTAGAAAGCAGGCCTGGCAGGGGGACAAGGGTGACTGTGCGGGTGCCGCAGAAAATGGAGGAGAAGCCATGCTGAATGTGTTAATAGCAG
The DNA here is from genome assembly GCF_024622195.1 of Murimonas intestini. Classification (NCBI taxonomy): domain Bacteria; kingdom Bacillati; phylum Bacillota; class Clostridia; order Lachnospirales; family Lachnospiraceae; genus Murimonas; species Murimonas intestini. Next base: position 1,808 of record NZ_JANKBI010000009.1, on the reverse strand, counting down.
ATGATGAGATGCATTTTAGAAACTATATGAATTGGGTCCTGGACTGGGAGAGCCTGGGAATGAGGATCTGTGCATCCTGCAAAAATGGAGAGGAAGTTTTAAAAGCTGTGCAGGAGGAGCATGTACATATTGCCCTTCTGGATATTAATATGCCGGGGATGGACGGGCTGACACTGGCAGAGAGGCTGAAGCAGGAAGATCAGGAGCTGCTTGTCGTATTTGTGACGGGATATTCGGAATTTGAATATGCCAGAAGAGCTGTGAAGATGGGGGCGGATGAATATATACTCAAGCCCTTTTCACCAGAAGAGCTTATGGAAGTGATGGGAAAGCTCCGACTCAAGCTTTTGAAGCGCCAGGAGGAGGACGAGCAGAAGAAGATTGATCATGCCATAGTCAGGGATGAGCTTTTAAAGCGGCTGATCCGGCTTGAAACGGGAGAGAGCCAGGGTGAGCTGTCGGGCATGCTTGAAAACCTGGGGGTATGTTTTCCAGGCAATTCTTTTCTTGTAAGCGTGATGGAGATCGATAATATATATCAGATGAGAAAAAATCAGGAGGATATCTCCCTGCACAAATTCTGCATAAAGAATATGGCGGAGGAGGTGCTGGAAGGAAAGGGCAGAGCGCATCTTATCTTTTCAGAATATGAGGACAGGATGGTCTCCATTTTTAATTATGATGAAGGATTTCCGCTGGAAGAGGAGGTGTTTCCGGCCTGGGAGAAGCTTCTGGTCCTGCTGGAAGAATTCTTTTCTTTTACAGTCACCATCGGGATGGGATGCACGAAAAAGGGCGGCGGACAGATTGCGCAGGCATACCAGGATGCAAGAAAAGCCCTTGGGGAGAAGTTTCTTCTGGGAACAGGGCGCAGTATCCTTTATGATAAAGAGAGAGGAAAGAGGACGTCAGCGGACTATTACAGGGCGGAATTAAATGACAGGCTGCTCCATGCACTCAGAAAACAGGATAAAGCAGAGGTCTGCACTGTCCTTGGGGAGATGGCGGCCACTGTCAAGGAAAGGCATCTGGCCCAGGATTACGCCTGCATGGCTATGAGCGGCATGATGTCTATCTGCCTGTCATATATCCTGGAAATGAACGGAAATATAGAAGAAATCTATGGAAAGGGTTTCCAGCCTTATACTAACCTGTATAACCAGCCGTCTCTGGATGAAGGGATAGCCTTTTTAAAAGAAAGCTTGGAAAAGGCGATGGATGCATTTAAAAATACATATTCCAGGAGGGGGATAGAGATCTCCGGACAGGTGGAAGAATATATACAGGAGCATTTTTCAGATCCGGAGCTGACTGTGGAGGATGTAGCCGCGGGGGTCTATCTGGACAGCAGTTATATCCGGAGGGTCGTATCCCGCCAGCTGGGGTGCACTGTATCAGATCTCATCTTAAGGGTACGCATGAATGAGGCCAAAAAGCTGTTAGATAAAGGAGATGTGACAGTATCTCAGGCAGCTGAGCTTGTAGGGTTCGGGGAACCGGGGTATTTCAGCAAATGCTTCAAAAAGAGTTTCGGAGTCTCGCCCAAGGCTTATCGGGAAAAATGAATTTCTATCTTTCTGTGGTGGATGCCCAGCTCAAATCTGAGTCAGATAATCCATCTATAGGACTAATTCTATGCAGGAAATACCTGGATAATGTAGAATAAAAATTATAGAAACCGTCTGCAAAATTCCTGTTTAATGGAGTAACAGGACGCTTTGCGCGGAAGGAAGTGAGCCGTCAGGAAGGGGAGCGGTGGGGTTCGTTGTTCTGTCCGACCGCTGCGGAGTGAAAATCTAAGGCTCCGT